>JAGGRZ010000156.1 GCA_021159335.1 bacterium | reverse complement strand
TGAGAATGGAAAGCTGTTGCTTCTACTTAGGCGTAACCCACCGAGAATTTTTGCTCCTCCCGGCGGAAGACTAAGGCCGGACGAGGACCCCAGAGAAGGGGTGCTGCGTGAAATAAGGGAAGAAACAAGCGTTGAAGTTGAATTGTTTGAGCCGGTGCTTTTGTGGTTTGGTCGCATTGTCCAGGACTCGCCGCTTTATATCGGACTCGACTTTATTGCTCGCGCTAAAACTAAAGAAGTTAAACTTTCGGATGAGCACATTGATTTTGTATGGGCAACATGGCACGACATTGAATCAGGTATGGTGAGAACAGAAGAGAATGGTTACGGTTACGCCAAAAAGGATATAAGGAAGGCGTTCGAATTGTTTGAGAAGCTTATCGCTAAAAATGATGTTTGACTTTTTCGCCTGGTTTTAGCATTTTATGTTGTCGAAGGGGGAGCTGAAATGTCTGGTTTCCTCGTTTATGTTGCGCCAATTGTTTTGGGATACATTCTTGGAAGCATTCTTCCTGCTTATTTCATCGCACGATTGAAGGGGTTCGACATAAGGCAGGTAGGCTCAGGCAACCCAGGAACGCGTAACGCCGCGGAAACCATGGGGTATGGCGTGGCAGTTGTCGTCGCGATATATGATGTCTTTAAGGGACCCGCAGCTATTTTACTATCAAGCCTTTTCGGCGCTCCGAAACCAATAGCTTTGGTGAGCGGTTTTGCAGCTTTAGTCGGACATTTGGCTCCATTTTATCTTAAGTTCAAAGGGGGGCGTGGTGGCGCTACATCAGTGGGGATTGTAGGATTTTGCCTTACGATGCTGATGATACAGGACTGGCATTTTGCATTTTATCTCGTGCCTATATTCGCTGGGCTTGCTATCGTTTTTGCATTCAGAAATAAAATTAGCCATGCCGAGGAAATTCAAAGCCTATTCATGCTATCGCTGATAATTCTTGCTGCATTGTTGTTTTATCCGCTTAATGCGTATTTGGTGGCTTTAGTGGCAGCGGGACTGTATAAAATAGGGGAGAGAATACAGAATGTTTTATCGAAAAAGCTTGCGGGAATGTCCGTCGAGGAGAAATCGTTGTTGAAGCGAAAATGGCTTCGACCTTTTGCTGTGGTTTTCTCTGTGGGGGTTTTAATAAATCAGCGTGCAACAGTTATTCTTGTTGGTGCTGTTCTTGCTGTGTTTATCGTATTTGAGGTTCTGAGATTCACGACAAGATTGAAGAAATTCCCCATAGGATACAAAAACACGGAAAAACGCCATATATCATCCATGGTTATGTATCTTTTCTCGGCTTTCCTTACATTACTTGTATTCCCTGCTGGTATTGCCTCATTGGCTTTGATTTTCGTGACTTTCGGTGATCTGGCCGCTTGGAGTGTTGGGTTTTCAGTGGGAGGCAAGGGTATTTTCGGCAAAACATGGTCTGGAACTTTAGCCTGCTTCATGACCTGTATTATTGCGAGCGCGATATACGCTAATATTGGTATTGTGCCGTTTTGGATTGGAGTTATTGGCTCTACTTTCGCGTCAATAGTGGAAATAGCTCCTATCGAGGACGATAATTTCTTCATGTCCATAGTAAGCGCTATAATGATGACTGTTGCCGACAAATATATCTAATTCTTTTTTGTGAAATCCGCTGAAACTTTTCCGCTAATTTTTAAATCTGAATTTCATAAAAGCTTGAAAAGAGAACAAAATTTTGATAAATTAACTGTGGTGATGTGAAATGGCACAAAAGTTTATTTTACATTCTCCGTTCGAACCTACTGGCGATCAGGGGCAAGCTATAGAGAAGCTTACTGAGGGGGTCCTTTCGGGGAAAAGGTATCAGGTTTTGCTCGGTGTTACTGGCTCGGGAAAGACCTTCACGATAGCGAATGTTATTGCGAGGGTTAATAAGCCTACGCTCGTTATATCGCACAACAAAACTCTTGCAGCCCAGCTTTACGGGGAGTTCAAACAATTCTTTCCTGAGAATGCCGTTGAATATTTCATATCCTACTACGATTATTATCAGCCTGAGGCATACATTCCCGAGACGGACACTTACATCGAGAAAGATGCCGACATAAACGATGACATCGACAGATTGCGCCTTAAGGCCACGACATCAATTTTGTCGCGCCGTGATGTGATAGTGGTTGCATCGGTCAGCTCGATTTATGGTTTAGGTTCGCCGAAGGATTTTCGCGATCTCGTGGCATACATCAAAGTGGGCAAAGGTCCCTCAAGAGAACTGCTTCTACGAAAACTCGTTGAAATTCATTATGTGCGGAACCCGATAGACTTTTATCGCGGTTCTTTCAGGGCGCGTGGCGATGTAGTTGAGATATATCCTGCCCACGAGGAGTATGTTGTAAGAATTGAGTATTGGGGCGATGTGCCTGAAAGAATAACAACCATCGATCCCATAACGGGTGAGCTTATCGACGAACTTGAGGATGTTTGGATTTACCCTGCAAGACACTTTGTTTCCAGTCGCCCAACAATAGAGCGCGCTGTTGAATCCATTAAAAAAGAGCTTGCCGAGCGTCTTGAAGAACTGCGGAAAATGGGCAAGCTACTCGAGGCTCAAAGGCTTGAACAAAGAACTCTTTACGATATAGAGCTTCTGCTTGAGATAGGATATTGCCCCGGCATAGAGAACTATTCGCGCCACCTTTCAGGAAGAAAGCCGGGCGAAAGACCATCATGTTTGCTCGATTACTTCCCCGATGACTTTCTGGTTGTCATTGATGAGTCGCATGTTACTGTTCCGCAGCTTAGAGGTATGTATCACGGCGATAGGTCCCGTAAAGAGACCCTCGTAGAATATGGCTTCAGGCTTCCATCAGCGCTCGATAACAGACCGCTAACATTCGAGGAATTTGAGGCGTTATGTCCGCAGACTATCTATGTATCTGCCACACCCGGAGATTATGAGCTTGAGAAGGTTGGTGGTGAGGTAGTGGAGCAATTAATTCGTCCAACTGGACTTGTGGACCCAAAGATTGAGGTAAGACCGACGAGAGGTCAGATTGAGGACCTTTGGGGAGAGATAAAAAAGCGCATTGAGCGCAACGAGCGAGTGCTTGTTACAACCCTTACGAAACGGATGGCGGAGGACCTTGCTGACTACTTCCATTCGCTTGGTGCAAAAGCTCGATACCTTCATTCAGAGATAGACACCATAGAACGGGTGGAGATACTGCGGGACCTGCGTCTCGGGAATATCGATGTGCTCGTTGGCGTTAACTTGCTTCGTGAGGGACTCGACCTGCCCGAAGTTTCGCTTGTCGCTATTATGGATGCGGATAAGGAGGGGTTTTTGCGGTCCCATAGGTCGTTGATTCAGATTGCGGGGCGAGCTGCGAGGCACAAGGCAGGGACAGTGCTTCTTTATGCGGACAGAATAACTGAGGCAATGAAGCTCGCGATAGAGGAGACCGAACGTCGTCGAAAGATACAGGAGGAATACAACAGAAAGCATGGAATTACTCCACAGTCGATAAAGAAATCTGTGCAGTCAATATTACTTACTACTTCCGTTGCCGATGAGAGGCGAGAAAGCGAGCGAGAAAAGAGAGGACCATCAATGCCCGACTACATCGATGACCTGCCCGCCGAAGCCCAAATTCAGGAGCTCGTTAGACTTATGAAGCAGGCTGCAAAGGAGCTTAATTTCGAATACGCCGCTTTCCTCAGGGACCAGATAAAAGAAATACAAAAAGAGCTAAACAAGTCCCCAACGGGCGGAAAAAAGAAGCGAAGAGCTCCTTTTAGGAAGCTTAAAAGGATAACGAGGTTTTACTGAGAATTTATTTTATGTAAACAAGCTTTTTAACTTCTAATATCTGGAATTGCGATTTTTCATTTTTCGGTCTTGCTACAAGGAAGTAAACTCCAGAGTTGGTTGAATTTTCTGGCTGCCAATAATAAATTTTCCCTCCAGTCGAATTGTCACAGTCGCAATCTTCGTTGGAATTAAGTTTTTGACCAACTTTCCGCTTATGTCGTATATTTCTAAGCAGAGTTCTTTGTTTGTTTTTATCGCGCAATATTTATTAAACGGATTAGGATAAATGTTTATTGCTAAATTGTTTGGTAATGCGGTTAATTCGTTTTCTATTTTTGAACCTGGTTGACAGCGCGTTGCTTCTATCACTCCGAACGCATTTTCTATGTTCATCGTGTCGGTGCCTACTATTACTTGACCATGCCAATGCAAAAATACTCTGCCCCAAGTTCGTTGAGCTGTTGAATCCCACCATATATTATTTCCTATTCCCCATACTCTTGGATAAAATAGGATAGGGTCACCTGTAAGATGGACTATCACAGAATCGGAATCATTATCGATGTAAAGTTGAGTTGGTTGCAGACCACCATTATCTGAGAATGTGAACCTGTCAAATCTCAGGCTTAGTCCTCTTGAAGGTAAATATAACCTTCCCTGATGCTGAAATGTCACAGGTGGTGTTAAGGGTGATGGATTATCGGCGTGTGCGAATGCGAGTTGAAAACTATCATCAAATACATACCCACATGTGAATGCTAAAGGAGCGCCTGCATGTCCAGCGGCAGTATCAGAGTAATAGACGAGATGATATGCTCTGTCCCAGATACAATTTCCAACAAAATTCCAAGTTCCTGAACCTAATATTACTATTTTACCGACTACCTCGCACAGTTCCCAAAAGCCGCCCCATATATCAAACTCAGGGCGATTGAAAATAGCACCATGAATAATATATGGTCCTCGGGGCTTTCCCATCCAATATGTTACCCCACGGGGTCGCATAATAATCTCAACTGTGTCTCCATGACCATGTAAGGGATACACTCTGTAAATCCATCTTCTTGTTGTTGTGTCATATGACATTGATTGAATGCATGAATCACCAGAAGAATAAGTACCATATACATAATATGTGGGATATGAAAATCGTGAACTCCTTTCGACGAAATAACAAGGCGAACAGTTTCTATAAAATTTTCGCCAGCTTCCGCGATAATAAAACATATCAGCGAAACAATCTTTTAAACCGCCTCTTGTAGGATGAGGTATTCTTAGCTGAAACAAAATTGTATCTCCTGTTGGGGTAATGCCTATTCCTGCGGCTATAAAGCAACTAAGCCGCCATTTTGGTCCGTTCCATACTAATTGTGACCCTGTCGTCTCAATGAATTCAACACCTAATGGAACAAAGTCGAATACTGTGGGGACATCAGTTATCCAAGAATTGGAGGTGGTTAGTGGCCATTGGGCTAAAGCAAAACCTACGAATAAGAAAATCATAGCACAATTTAACTTCATAGTTAACCTCCCCATCCTTCTTTTTTCTCCTAAATAGACTTATATATTAATTTTTGGTTTACAACAAAATTTTTGGCATTGTTTTGGCGGAGTAATTATCTACATCCCAAAAATTCCCTAACACGATTGTATATGGCATTATTTATCAGGGGTGAGTAAATTAATCCTACTTTCCTATTGTGGCTAGAGTTGACTAGACATACGGCTGGAGTCAGTTGTAGGTTCCAGCGAGTGATTTTTGAGGCGAATGGATCTTGAGTATATTTGTTGCTATATACGAGTGTAAATCTTTCTATTTTCGCTTGAAATTTTATTTGCGAAGGGATTTGTGCGGCGATTGAGGAATCAACATCAAGGAAAACGAAAATTATTTTAATGTCTGGACAGCTGTCCTCAATTATTCTTGTGAGGTCGAGAGTTTTCTTTACCCATTCCTGTCTATCGCCAAGGCGAATAATGTTTATTATGCAACGCTTTTTTCGTATAAGCTCGTTTATAGTGACCTTTTTTCCGTCGACTGTTAAAAAGGTATCCGCGAAAAATCTTTCGCTTTTAAACTTTATAGAATTATCTATTGTGACTTTGCAATTTCTGCATCTTTTAGCTTGCCCATAAATGGGGGTCAGTAATAAAATTGCTAATAATATACAATTTATTTTGATTATTCCTCTCATAGTTTTATATATTCAAGTTTTAAGACAATTCTTCGTTTTTTGATAAGTTCTTTCCTGTTTAACAATACAATTCGTTCCTTGTAGCTACAAACTGGTTGCCAATCACCTTTGATTTTTATGAAACCATAATATATGGGAATTTTGGATTTTATATTATAAAAGTCTATGTAATAAGGCGGCAAATATCCACGGAATACTATCATTAAAGAGTCATTGACCAGATTTGCATAATATTGGAAACTCCAGCCCTGCTTTTTTATAGCTTTTCTTAGTGATTCTTTATTTAGTATATATGGTGAAAGGTATGGTATTTTAAAATTATCTATTGGAATGCGCCATTGCATATCAGCACCAGAACCAACAATATGTTTAAACATGATAGGGAATAATGAAAATACACCCCATATGGTATCATTCCTGAATACATATTTTATAAAAGGTCCGTTACCCATTGGTGTTCGCAATGCCCAATCATACCAGAGTTTTACAGGATAAGCGCCAAAACTATCAACCGGAATCAAAGAATCCATAGTGTAAAGTTGACCGACCCAGTTGTAGGGAATTCCCACAGTATCCTCAAGTTGTTCGAATCCAAGTGCTGAAATATATCCATTATTTATTTTAAACGCATCTATTATCCTTATTTCCAAAGGTAACACAATCTTTCTTTTGACATTACCGTGATTGTCAAAAATCAATCCATAGCTTACTCTAAAGTCTCTTTGAGTGCAAAGATAGGTTGATTCCGAAACAAAGATTAAATTGGTAAAAATAGTTACATCTCTTATAT
>JAGGRZ010000155.1 GCA_021159335.1 bacterium | reverse complement strand
ATAGGTTTTCTTATATTTGAAACCGCTATTATATATTCTTTGATGTTGATATGGCAAAGATTGGGGTTTTCACAAAAGATAGTAATTTGGTCAGCAGTAATATTAGCATCGGGTTATTTACCATCTCTTGGCGCAAGCAAATGGTGGGGGACTTTTACGCATCAGATGCCCGCAATGTTTTTTATACTTTTATCTTTTTATTTCGCATTCAGAGACAAATTTGTTTTATCAGCCATTTTCATAGGACTTTCTTTTAATATACATATGATATTGGCGTTTCCTGCTGCTATCATCTGGGGGCTGATCACTATATACAAAAATTCGTGGCGAAGTTTATTTATTGGTGCTATTTTGATATTTGTAATATCATTACCGTCCCTGCTGTGGTTTTCTAAACTAAATTTGCCCACAAATCAGGCTATAGCCGTAAAAATATTGTATATTCGTTCAATGATTGAGATGTTTCCATCGAAACTGGGTTTTATATGGATTCCCTTCCTCGTTTTTTCAATAATTGTTGTATACGAATTGAGGAAAAGTTGGGATTATATAAAGTTATATGCAATGCCATTTATATTAACAGCGATATTTTGCATTACTATAGCATTTGTTGGTGAGCTACTTTCCAATATAACTTTAATAAGGCTTCAGGCACTTAGAGGAACAGTTTTTTTCGTGGCCGTGTTTTTGCCTTTTTTGGTTAGATATATATATGAAAACATTAAGGCGAACATAAACTCACTTATGCGCTTTTTCCCTGTGGTGGGCCAACAACCTCAATTACTTCACATTTCGATGTTTTTCCCGCTCATATTTAAAAAAAGGGGTGTGGTATCGGTTTTGGGGGCATTATGGGTTATAATCGCGTTTTTGGGACCAGTTTTAATATGGGCAGGGAAAGTTTCGCCGAATGCTTTAAAATATGTTGTTTTTGCCGATTATAAAATTTATATTCGATTTCAATTGCTTGCCGTTCTCCTCGCATTAGGTATAATATATAAAAATAAAATAAAATTTAAGTTGTATCCTGTATATGCATTGCTGTTCGTGGCAATAGCTCGCTCGTTGTTTGGCGGACCTTTTTATGTTCAGGATAAATACTGGAAAGATGTGCAGATGTGGGCGAGGGAAAATACTCCCAAGGAAGCAATATTTTTGACACCACCTGAAGTTGACGGATTCAGGGTCTACTCGCAGAGAGCCATAGTGTTCGACTGGAAAGCAGGACCGGGGGTGGATACATTATGGTGGCACAGGTTAAAGGATTTTAATCCCGAAAGCTATACCTGCGATGCTGTAGCGGAATCCTATCGAAAAATGTCTTGGGAGCAGAAGACTGCGCTTGCAAAAAAATATGGCGCGACTTACATTGTAGTTCCGTGTGTCGAAAAAGTGGCGCAAAAGCCAGTTTATAAAAACAAAAAGTGGGCGGTATACCAGTTGAGGTGAAAAATGAAAAACACGATTATCATAGTGGTAGTAGTTATCGCTGTTGTTTTGGCTGGTGCTATCTTTGGGCTTAAGGGGTGCAGGAAAGCTGCGAAAGCGGTCGATACTGATAAAGTGCGATTACGCACAATTAAATCCACTGTTATAGCATTCGGTCGCGTTGAAGCGAAAAGTGATGTTAACATCTCTGCCGAGGTTTCCGAAAAGATAGAAAGCCTGTATGTGGACGAGGGCGATACGGTTAATGTAGGAGATACTCTTGTGGTGTTAAACAGGGATAGATACATAGCTATGCTTAATCGTGCTCGTGCTCAGGTTCACCAGGTTGAGGCTAATTTGAAAAGGGCGAGGGAGAATCTGAGGAAAATGAAGGAGCTATACGAGAGCGGAGCTGTATCGCAGGACCAGCTAATAAATGCTCAGACTGAGGTCGATGTTCTTGAGGCACAACTCGAATCGGCGCAGGCTGCCCTAAGAGAGGCTCGCGATAACCTTGCGCATACGGTGATAACATCCCCTATAAACGGAATAGTAACATCTATAAAGGCCAAAAAAGGCGAATTCGTCGTTGTGGGAACGATGAACAATCCCGGAAGCGTTATAATGACCATATCCCAGCATTCGAGCCTTCTTGCAAAAGTTAATGTCGATGAGGCAGACATAGTTGATCTAAGCATTGGTCAGGAGGCAAAAATTGAGCTTGATGCGTTCCCGGACACTTTTTTCCACGGAAGGGTTACCTATATTTCGCACGAGGCTAATATATCGAAAGTAAGTATGCAGGAGCAAAGAGCAACATTCCCCGTTGAGATTTCGGTGGAGAATCCAAGCCCCAAAATACGCCCCGGAATGTCCGTTACCGTAACGATAACAACGGCAGTTCATGAAAGTGTTCTTGCTGTGCCTCTTTCTGCAATAGTGGCATATCGTGACACGCTTACAGGAAAAGAGGGTGAGGGTGTTTTCAAGTATGAGGATGGTGTAGCAAGAAAAGTAAGAATAAAAACGGGTATTTCGGACGATAGATTTGCAGAGGTCCTTGAGGGGTTATCTGCCGGTGATGAGATAATAACAGGTCCATTTAAGGTTATCCGTGAGCTTAGAGATGGAATGCCGGTTCGAAAGATCCAATTGAGGAAGTTCAAGGGGAAAGCCATTAGAGTAAAGTTTAGTGGTAAAGCTCCACGAGGCGAAATCGAAACAAAAAAGACCGAGAAAGAAGGAGTTAAACCTAAAGAAGCGAAGGAAGACAGTGTAAAACCCGAAAGCGCCAAAAAAGCCGAATCCCCGAAAGAGAGGTCGAAATGAGGTTGTGGATACTGGCTATAATTGTAATTGCATTTGTTTCGGAGCTTGTCGGGCAGGACAATGTTCTAACCTTCGCCGAGGCAGAAAGCATAGCATGCGAACGAAGTCCTGAAATAAAACTCGCAAGGTATCGCTACGAACAGGCAAAAGCATCCTATCTTGCTGCGCTAAACCCGTTTCTACCAAAGCTTTCGACATATGCGACTTACTCTAAGCGTCAGCGGCAATTTGAATTCACTCCTTATCAGCCACAGCCGCAGAACTGGAGCTTCGGGATTTCATTATCGTTGCCAAGCGTGAGGAGCGGACGGAATGTTATTAGTTATATTCAGGCTGATATTAACAAAAAAATAGCCGAACTTAATTATCGTAATGAATTTGATAGGCTCGAACTTTCCCTCGTTGATGCCTACTTTGCAGTCGTTGAGGCCACTATGAGTCTCGTTATCGCAAAGCAGTCTCTTAAAAGAGCCGAGAAGGAACTTGAGTTCGTGCGAAAAAAGTATGAGCTCGGTCTCGCATCAAAAATGGACTTCGTTAGAATGAAGGTTAATTTTGCGCAGAAAAAATACAATCTGGTTCAGGCAGAGGATGCATTGCAAACCGCAAGAGAAAATTTATGTAAATTTCTTGGTTTCCCATCAGATTCATCGATAACGGTGGATACATCTTTTTCTCTTCCTAAAGTTGAGGAATTGCCTGCTTTAGAGGTTTATCTTGCTCGTTTCGAGCAGAACAGGGCATACAGGCAATCTGTGCTTTCAAGGAGATATGCTCAGCTAAGCAACTTGTCTTCATGGCTCGATTATCTTCCGATGGTTACTATTTCCGCTGGTTATGACTGGTTTGGGAGCGAACTTCCTTCGTCGCCCAGCGTGATAACAAACAATATGAAATGGAGTTATTCAATAAACTTTTCCTGGCAGATTTTTGGCGGAACATCGAGAATAAGCTCCGTTAAAAGCAGCCATGCTTCCCTCGAGATGGCAAAAATTGAGGAATCGGTTGCTTTGGATGACGCTAAAAGGCAAATACGGCAGGCATATAGACGCCTGCGGCAAAACATCGTCAGTTTCGAACTTGCTACTGCGCAATTAGAGCAGGCTAAATTGCTTCTCGAGGCTGCTAAAAAGAAGTATGACCTTGGCAGCGCAACTCTTCTCGAGTTAATGGATGCTGAAATGGCTCTTGAGCAGGCGCAGATACAGAGAGTAAAAGCTATAGCCGATTTCCATAGAGCTAAAGCAACTTTGAAATGGCTTTGTGCTGGTAATATCCCATGAAGCTGGAAGATTGGATATTAGTAGCATCAGAAAAGTTATCCCGCGCAGGTTGTGAAAGCCCAAAAGTCGAGGCAGAGCTTATATTAGCTTATTTATTAAATATCTCGAGGGGGAAAGTTCTCGCCAGCATGAACCACGAATTACCTGATGATGTAATGCTTAAAGCGGACAATATTGTGGAGCGTAGGTGCGCAACGAGGAAACCATTAGCATACATTATTGGACAATGGGACTTTTTTGGGCTTACATTCAATATAAACGAGTCAGTTATGGTTCCCCGCCCCGAGACTGAACTTTTGGTTGAAGCCGTGCTGGGAAGGCTCGGCGATGAACCTTTGCTTGGAGTTGACATAGGAACGGGTTGCGGAAACATTGCTATAGCTCTTTTGGTGAACAGGGAGAATTGGAAAATTTTTGGAACCGATATTTTACCTGAAGCTTTGTTTCTGGCGAGGGCGAATGCATCAAAAAATTGGGTTGGCGATAGATTCTTTCCGATCGCCTGTGACCTCGCAGAAGCTATTAAGAAAGCTGACTTCATAGTTTGTAACCCTCCTTACATTCCGGAAAGCGAAAAGAGCGATCTTCAGAAAGAAGTCATGTTTGAGCCTCATCAAGCTTTGTTTGCCGGTAAGGACGGAATGGATGTGATAAAAAGGCTGCCAAACATTTTTGAGAGACTTGGAGCTAAATTTCTCGCTTTTGAATTTGGTTATGGGCAGGCTGAAAAAGTCAGGCAAATTTTTGGTGAGGATTGTGAGATAATAGAGGATTACTCTGGCATTCCAAGAGTAGCTATCGTTAGGAGAACCTAAAATTTTTTGGGAATTTTTTCACACTTGACAAAATTAGTGAGTTAGTTTTTTTAACACCAAATGGATTTTTGTAAATTATTTATGGCTGGATTATCGATAGGTTACATATGCTATCACGATATTTCGCAGGATAATGCGGTAAGCGAGCATGTTAAGGGAGTAGTCAATGGACTTTGCGAACTTGGACACAGGGTAACCTTGATTACCAGAACCGAAAAGAAATCAGGATTAAATGACAGCGTGAGAATGATGGTAATAAGCGGTAAAAATAGTCTTGGATTTGATAGGGCTGTGGCTGGGAATTTGCCTGGCGATATTGATGTGCTCTATATTAGAGACTATTTTCTTGCAGGAAGCGTTATTTCATCGGCAATAAAACACCGAATTCCGGTAATTCTTGAGCATAATGGTCTTATAAACATTGAGGCTCGGAAATTGAAGAATACGAGGTCTAAGTTTATTGCTTTGCTGGATGTCCTGTTCAGATTTCCGTCAAGAATCCGTAAGGCGACTAAAAACATTGTGGTAACTTCCGAGATAGCGCGTTTTTTGTCGAAAAAGTACAATATTAGCCCGGACCGTTTCGAATTCGTTCCTAATGGCGTTGACACGAAAAGATTTACGCCTTCTGCGGATAAAATCGCCTTACGCCGCAAGCTTGGGATGAAACCCGAGGACGCATATTGGATTGGATATATCGGCGCAATGTATCCGTGGCACATGCTTGATGTCGTGATTCGAGGTTTTGAGCTCCTTGCCGATGAACGAGATGATGTGATGCTTTTCGTTGGGGGGTCTGGGAGTGAGCTCGGTCGATTGCTCAGATTGGTGGAAGAAAGCCGTGTTAAGAACCGAATAATGGTTGTTTCACCGGTTACTGTTGAGCAGAGTCGAGATTATATTGCTGCGTTTGATGTCGGTGTTGCACTTATGGACCCTGATGTCGCGCCGTATTGCTGGCAGGTGAAGGTTAATCATTACGCTGCATCGGCTGTGCCGAGTCTCATAACGCGGTGCGAAACTTTCAAGAAGCTTGAGGAGCATGGCGTGGCGATAGGTATAAATCCCCCTTTCGATAAAGACTTGTCGGAGAAAATGAACTATTTGCTGACAAACGATAATTACAAAAATTTGGGGGCTAAAGCCAGAAAATATGCCTTAGAACGACTTGATTGGCGGATAATAGCGGAGAGAATCGAGGGTATAATACAGGAAATAAAGGAGGAGAGTTAATGGCGGGTATTCCAAAAGTAACACACGCTGATTTCGAGGAGAAGGTCCTAAAATCGGAGCTCCCCGTTTTGATTGATTTTTCGGGTGTTTGGTGTGCTCCGTGCAAGATGATAGAACCTTTTGTAGAGAAAATAGCTAAGGAGTACGAGGGGCGGCTTAAGGTTTACGAGCTCGATGTGGACGAAAGCCCACAAATAGCCGCTAAATATCAAATATTAAGTATACCGGCACTTTTGATCTTTAAGGATGGTGTTCCAGTAAAGTCAATAGTCGGCGCGGTGCCATACAAGGTGATAAAGAAAAAAGTGGAAGAGGTGATTGGGAAATGAACAAAAACAAAGTAGCAAAAATTCTTCTGACTGGCTTTATGTTGTCTTTGCTTGCCTTTTACGGATGTGGCGGGTCAAAAGAGAGCAAGTCCAAGCAGGCGACTGAAAAAGTTGAGAGCTTGTATGAGAAGCAAAAGCCACAGGCGGCGAATCTTTTGGAACAGATTAAAGCCCCAGACATAGAGCTACCATCACTATCCGGGAAAAGAGTTCGGCTATCCGACCACAGGGGCAAGGTGATAATACTCGATTTTTGGGCGACATGGTGCGCCCCTTGCCGATACGAAATACCGGGCTTCGTGAGATTAATGAAAAAATACAAGGGGAAACCTTTTATCGTTATAGGAGTTAATCTTGACAGCAGAGTGCCGAAAGAGACAGTTAAGAAGATTTCCAAAAAGCTTGGCATAAATTATCCCGTTTTGCTCGGGATGGCTAATCCTGAAATGGTAAGGAGATTCGGGAACATTTCGTCTATTCCCACGACATTCATAATCGATAAAAACGGCAACATAAGGCACAAAGTTATTGGCTACAGGCCAGAAAGCTTTTTCGACCAGTGGGTGAGGAAATTAATAGAGGAACCAGTAACGAAAAAATAGAATATTAATATGGGCAAAAAAGTTACCGTTGAAATCCTGCAGGTTGACGGATTAACGCTTGTAGGGAAAGCTGACTCGGGGCACTGGGTCGTTTTTGACGCTGACGAGTCCCACGGTGGTCATAATGCTGCGATAAGACCTTTTGAAACATTTCTCGTTAGCCTCGCAGCTTGCACAGCTATGGATGTTATAAGCATACTTAAGAAAATGCGGATACCACTTAAGCGCCTTGCAATGAGGCTTGAGGCGGAAAGGGAAGATGATCATCCAAAGGTTCCCAAATATATAAAATTGAATTACACTATTTCGGTGGATTCGCCTGATGCAGTTGATATAAGTAAGGTAAAGAGAGCCATAACTCTTTCGCAGGACAAATACTGCTCGGTATCTGCAGTGGTAAGAATGGCTGGCATAAAGGTCGACTGGGATTTCGAGGTAACTGAGTAGTTATTTTATATATAATACTTTTCTATATATTTTGCTATTTCCAGCAGAGGCCTCGAGAATATATATACCTGAATTAAGCTCACGAGGATACCATATAAAACGCGATTTTTTCGCTATTTTCCCGCTGTAAACAATTCGCCCGTTTATAGTTATTATTCTGATTGTTGCATCATAGTCAGCAAGAATCGAAATAGCATTATTGAATGGATTTGGGTATATAGAAATTGTGCACTTCATATTGTTATATTTTTCATTTTTATTTATTATACCCGTTCCATGTATATATCCTTTCCATACACCGCCACCGAAAGTGTTTATCCAGATTACATTACTATCGAATGGGTCTTCAGTAATTTTAGTTACGGTTTCGAACGGAAAGTTTGTTATTTCGCTCCATGTAACTCCCCCATCAGTAGAGACCATAATACCGTTTCTTGCTGTGCCAAGATAAAATGTATTGGGATAGTATGTAGATTTAGTTAAAGTGAGCGCACCATATATTCTCAATATTCGTGTCCAATTTCTACCACCATCCGTTGTCTCGTACAATCCGCCCTGAACTTTTCCGTTGTTGCAGTTTTGTGCACAAACCCATATGTGGTCCACATTTAAAGGGTCAAGAACGAACGATATAGGGTCCGCCCACGAATGCTCGCCAGCACTGTCTATCCATGAAACGGGTGGACAGTCGGCAACATTTGTCGATATACATTCCCAATTGTCTCCGCCGTCAGTGGATTTCCACAAACCACCGTCATTTTTTATTATATAGTCTGGTCGTATATATTTTGTTTTGAGCGCGAAAACTGTGCCTGTAGGGTGAACTTTTACTTCCACCATGTGTGTGTTCGGACCATGCGCCGTGGACGTGCCACTTCCGCAATCGAGTCCTCGTGAGCATCTTTCCCATGTTCTTCCGCCGTCGGTGCTTCGCCATATGCCATCCGACCAAACAGCAGCATATATTCTTCTCGCGGTTGGAGGAGATGTATAATCGATGGCTATGGATGTTACTGGCTTATCCGGGAGACCACCATGAAGAGCTATCCATGACTTGCCTTGGTCAGTTGAGTAGGCGACGCCGCCATGTCCGCTTCTGTTCCAGAAATTCGCACTCCAGCCACCTTTTATATCGTGAAGACCCGAGAAAGCTCCCCAAAGAATGCCGGTTGTCGAGTCGTATTCGAGGTCGTAGTTTGTGTTTCGCCAGGTTGTCGGTATTCCCTCAAAAGCTATTTGCCATGTTGCGCCTCCATCATCGCTTATCGCTCCGCTTATGTCTGTATACGCTATTCTCATTCTGCCGGGTCTCGTTTTTGATATGTATAGATCCCACGATGTCGTTACCTCAAGCCCTACCGAGCGCCACTTTGCGCCATCCCTTCGTGAGCCGGTATCCGCGAATTCGGTGTATACTGCTGCCCAGCTTGTCCCGGCGCTAAATGTTGCGAGCGCGCGCCCCATATCTGTCCAGAGTGCTATTTTTGGATTGGTTCGGCAGATAGTGAATCCTATGGCTGCACCGCCCCAGCCACAGCTATAATCAAGCGAAATCCAGCCATGAGCGAGATTGGGAACATCACCCCAGGAACTGTTGCAGAAAAATACTTCACTAAATGTAATTCCGCCATCGGTGGAAAGAAGCGCGGTTGGCTGTTTCCTGCCGCTGTTGTCTGTGGTTACCCAGACGAAGTTTCCCGCTGCCCGCACGAATTGGAAATTTCCTCGTTCGTAGGAAGACGAGTTAATACATGTCCGCCAGCTTATCCCGCAATCGCTCGAACACCAGAGTGTGGATGGCGAGAGAACGAAAAGTTTTTCGCCGCTTGCCGCTATGTCAACTATCTCATTCGAAGCTGTTATTCCAGCTGGGAGTGGGATGTTGCTGAACGAAACGCCCCTGTCAGTTGAGCGAAGGAGCAGCGTTTCAGAGCACGCGAAGACTCCTGAATCGTTTTCGTCGAATTTGAACACATTTTTTACTCGATATGTTAACGCGAAAGAAACTCCGTCCACGCTTCTATATATCCCCGAGTCCTGCACCGACGCCAACACGCAGAGCGGTGTGTCCCTTAGGCAATGAAGAGCCAATATTTTCCTCGGTGAACGCCATACGGAATCCCATGTTTCTCCGCCGTCGGTCGATATATTTATGTAATACCGCCAGTTTCTGTAGCAATCATCCCACATTGTCAGCGAGTCAACAGGGTGAAAAACAGGTGGGCAGGCTATTGAATTTTTTAATTGTCTGAAATTAATCATGTGCCAGCTTGTACCACCATCGGTGCTTCTATATACACCACCCATGTCGCAGGATATGAACATTAGGTTTGGGTTATGGGGCGATACAGCAGGAACAAACATTGCTCCGCCGCCTCCGGGACCTGCAGGTTGCCATTCTATGCAGAATAAACTGATGAATAGAATAAAATTAATCGCCAAAGATTTTTTCATGTTATCGCCTCCTATTATGGGAATTTTTGCTATATTCATATTAATCTTCATTGATTTAGAAATCAAACTTTACACATCTTTTTATTAAAAAATTTCTTGACAAAAATTTGCTTATCACTATATTAGCACTCCCAAGAAAGTGTTGCTAAAAATTAGAGCTAAATCGTTGTGTGACAATAAGATAAAGGAGGTGAAAAATGAAAATTAAACCGATGTACGACCGAATTCTCGTGAAACCCATTGAGGTAGAGGTAAAAAAGGGTGGAATAATAATCCCCGATACTGCCAAGGAAAGACCGCAGCAGGGCGAAGTCATCGAGGTCGGTGAAGGCAGAATAAACGATGAGGGAAAAATTGTCCCACTTAAAGTGAAGAAGGGTGATAAAATTCTTTTTGCCAAGTACGCTGGAACTGAGATAGAGATAGACGACGAGGAATATCTCATAATGCGCGAGTCAGATGTGCTCGCGATAATAGAATAACCCAAGCAAGCGAAAGGAGGTGAAAAATGGCTGCAAAAATTATAGAGTACTCGATAGATGCCCGCGAAAAGATTAAAGCTGGCGTAACCAAGCTGGCAAATGTGGTCAAGGTAACGCTTGGACCAAAGGGAAGAAATGTTATACTCGAGAGGAAGTTCGGTTCACCGTTGATAACGAAAGATGGCGTGACAGTCGCCAAGGAGATTGAGCTTGAGGACCCATTCGAAAACCTTGGTGCACAGCTCGTGAAGGAGGTAGCAAGCAAAACATCAGATGTCGCGGGTGATGGGACAACCACAGCCACTGTCCTCGCTGAGGTGATCTTCCTCGATGGACTAAAGAACATCACGGCGGGTGCGAACCCTCAGGCTCTGAGGAGAGGTTTTGAGAAAGCGACAAAGGCTATAGTGGACGAGCTCGAGAAAATGGCGAAGGATATCTCTGATTCCCAGGAGATCGCAAATGTTGCCGCTATTTCCGCGAACAACGACATGGAGATAGGAAAGCTCATTGCGGAGGCGATGGATAAGGTCGGGAAAGAGGGCGTGATAACGGTTGAGGAGGCTAAAGGAACGGAGACAACTCTTGAGGTGGTTGAGGGTATGCAGTTTGACCGTGGTTACATTTCCCCCTACTTCATAACCGACCCCGAGAAAATGGAGGCTGTGCTTGAGGAGCCTTACATTCTCATCCACGACAAAAAAATAAGTTCTGTAAAGGATATACTGCCGCTTCTCGAACAAATATTCAATGCTGGGAAACCGTTGCTCGTTATAGCTGAGGATGTCGAGGGTGAAGCGCTGGCGACGCTCGTTGTGAACAAACTCCGCGGAACGATGAAGGTGTGCGCAGTCAAAGCCCCCGGATTCGGCGATAGAAGAAAGCAGATGCTTCAGGATATAGCGATACTTACTGGGGGACAGGTTATATCCGAGGAGCTCGGATTCAAACTCGAAAACACAAAGATAGAGCAGCTCGGCCGTGCAGATAAGGTGGTTGTGGACAAGGATAATACAACTATAGTTGGTGGGAAAGGTGACCCTGAGATGATTAAAGCCAGAATAAACGAGATACGAACACTCATAGATAAGGCGACTTCCGATTGGGACCGTGAAAAACTTCAGGAGAGACTTGCCAAGCTTGCTGGTGGTGTCGCGGTAATAAAGGTTGGTGCTCCCACCGAGACCGACATGAAGGAGAAGAAAGCCCGCGTTGAGGACGCTTTGCATGCTACCCGTGCAGCAGTAGAAGAGGGAATAGTTCCCGGTGGTGGTGTAGCGCTCATAAGGACCATTCCTGTGCTCGATAAGGTCAGAAAAGACCTGAAAGGCGATGAGAAGATAGCAACGGTTATTCTTAAGAAGGCTCTCGCTGAACCGCTGAAACAGATAGCTAACAATGCGGGTTATGAGGGGTCAGTAGTGGTTAATGAGGTCATGAGCAAAGATGGCGACTACGGATTCAATGCTGAGACCGAAAAATACGAAAATCTGCTGCAATCGGGTGTTATTGACCCGAAAAAGGTGGTGCGAATAGCGCTCGAGAATGCGGTATCTATAGCATCCCTACTGCTTACGACAGAGGCGCTTGTGGTTGAGAAGCCCGAGAAGAAAGAGAAACCGCCTATGCCATCGCCGGGTGAATACGAGTATTGATTTCAAGAAGAGAATGAGGTTATTGCAGCTTCTGCGGCTCCACTTCGTGTGGGGCCGTTTTTTTATTTTTTGGGTGCACTCTGCTTGCGCTGTAAAGAAATTGTTCTAAATTTTATGAGCTATGCCTGATAATAATCAAACTATAAGCCTCAAATTGCGATTTATTCGCTTTGCTGCGGTAGGCTTAAGCGGTGTCGGAGTTAACATGGGTATGTTGTGGTTCTTCAAAACTGTGGTAAAGCTTCCTGTTGAGCTGGCTGGTGCTTTTGCGATAGAAATTTCGATAATGTCCAATTTTATTTTGAACGATATCTGGACCTGGCGTGATAGTCATCAAAGAACCTTTCTGGGCAGGATGTGGCGCTATCATACATCGGTAGCTATAACGGCGTTTGGCATTAACTTGCCGGTTCTGGTTTTGCTGAACAAAAGGTTGGGGGTAAATTATCTTATAGCAAATCTTTTCGGTATAGCCCTTGCTGCTGGTGCGAATTTTTTACTTAATCATTTTTGGACTTATAGGAGAAAATTCTGATTGACAATGAGCTTTAGCGTTTTAAATTTTGCCAAAACGCCATAATGAAAGGAGGAACAATGGATGTAAAAGGTTATGAAATGCGTGAGGATTTGCTTTATCATCCCGAATTTTGCTGGGTTAAAGTTGAGGGCGATGAGGCAACTGTAGGGCTTATAGACTTTTACTGCAAGCTCGCTGGCGAAATATCATACATAGACATGCCAGCGGAGGGAGACGAAATAACGAAAGATGAGCGAATAGGAACAGTGGAAACAGGAAAGTGGGTCGGCAAACTCATCGCTCCCGTTTCAGGAGAGGTAATAGAAGTTAACGAGGAAGTGGAGGACGAGCCATCGATAGTAAACGAAGCTCCTTACGAGAATTGGCTTTTTAAGGTTAAGCTTTCAAACCCCGATGAAATTAACGAGTTAATGAATATAGACGATGCTATACCGTGGCTTGAGGGCGAGATCGAGGAACACGCTAAATAATTGATGCACAAAGATGAAGAAATAATAATTTGTAGATGTGAGGACATAACACTTGATGAAATAAGGCGTGCTATAAGGCAGGGCTATACTGATTTTGAAGAGCTAAAGCGATATCTGAGAGTTGGCATGGGTCCCTGCCAGGGAAGAACCTGCACGAGCCTTATAAGGCGGGAACTGGCAAGGTTTTTGGGTAAAAGCGTCGCCGAAATTCAACCCCCTACTAAAAGACCACCAGCAGTTAATGTTCTTATCGGGGTGATCCATTCGGGTAGGGAAAAGCCGTAATTCGGTTAATATCCTTTAAGAATTTTTCCGAGAATGTTGCCCATTAAAAATAAAAGTGCGGGGAGGAGACCGAGACCCGCTCTCACGAGTACTTTAGAGGATTTTATAGCCACCCTCGGTATTTTGCATCCGCTCGCTCTGCGCAAAGCCGAAGCCAATCGCGCAGAGGTCATCGCGTTAGCTCAACCTCGGGGGGCGACCTCCATCGGTCCAATGATAGGGGTCATTGCCTCCCCGCAAAAAATAATATAATTATAAATAAAGGATTAGCAAGGGAAATTTTATGGAAATATGCAAAGTAAAAGGTTTGCTGGTGGCAACGAGGAAAGATGTGGGGATAAAGGGCTATAAACTCCTCACCGTGACCGCATTAAACCCTGAGGATTTAACCCCAAAAGGTCTTAACATGGTTGCTGTCGATATCGTCGATGCCGGTATAGGCGATATAGTGCTCGTGGTTCGTGGCAGTTCCGCGCGTGTGGCAACCGGTCTTAAGGGAAAGCCTGTCGATGCTGCTATAATAGGCGTTGTTGACGAACTGGTGATGGGCGGCAAGACTATTTATAAGAAGAACGATAAAAAATCATGAGCCAGCTTTCTGCCAAAATAATTTTGTGGGCAGCAGTGCTTGCGGGTTCGTTCGTGCTTTCCCTTCTGGTATCGATCCTCCTTCGAATATTTGAGCGAAAGAAACATGAAAAAGAGTTCGAAACCGCTGCGATGATAGTTCGAATGATTCGCAGGCGCTCGATATATCAGGTGCTGATACTTATTGCTCTTGCGTGGATAGTGAACGACATACCATCGACATTCCCGCAAGTTGATTTGAGGGTAATAGCAGTCCTTAACAAAATAATAGTTATAGTGGCAATAATTTTCGGTGCTCGACTCGTTGACGGGATACTCGATACCATGTGGATTGTTCTCCGCGACCGGCTTCAAAAACGACGGGAACCCTCGGTAGTAGTGCAGTTTTTCCCACTCGTTAGAAAAATATCCGATGCCCTGGTAATATTGATAGCTGTTATGATAATACTTGCCTATCTGGGAATCAATATAAGCGCGCTTGTAGTTTCGATGGGGGTTGCGGGTGCTGCTGTTGCACTCGCAGTAAAAGATACTATAGAGAACACGATATCTGGCATTCTGATAATGTTCGACCGTCCATTCAGGATTGGTGATAGGATACAACTATCGTCGGGCGATGTCGGCGATGTGGTTGAGATTGGGCTTAGAAGCACTAAGATTCTGACATTCGACAATAATCTGATAATAATTCCCAACAAACAACTAATTCAACAAAAGATAGTTAATTTGTCTTATCCTAATGCCACGATAAGAGTTAGGGTGGATGTTGGTGTTGCCTATGGAACCGATACGAGGAAAGCCCGCGAGATAATGGAGCAGGTGGCGCGCGAGCATCCCAAGGTGCTTGACGACCCAGCTCCGAAAGCTTTTGTCAGCAATCTTGGCGACAGTGCTATAAATCTTACCCTTTTTGCGCGGGTTGGGGCGTATTCCGACGCATTTTTTACCGAAAAAGAGCTTACCGAAAGTATCTATCAAAAGTTCGGTGAGGAGGGTATTGAAATCCCTTTCCCCCAAATAGATGTTCACATGAAGACGGACGATAAGAATGGCTGAGCCTGCCCAAAACAGATTCTCGACCTATTCGGTTCCTACTGTGTTTGCCCGGAATGGGAGATTTGGGCGAAGCATGTTCATATCTTTAATTGGACATGTGGTTATTTTGGCGATGCTTTATTTTTTCGCGGTTCGCTCGGCAAAGATGAAACCACCCCAAAAGGTTTACGCCGTTAAGATAATCCCCTATTTGCCCTCGTTGCCTGAGAAGAGCAAGAAGGTAGAACTAACCGAGAGAATAGTCAAAAAAAAGAAAAGGATTAAAAAGAAACCCAAAAAACCTAAAAAGCCCGAGAAGAAAACCATCCGGAGTAAAAGTTTACCTCGCGGGAGCGCAAAAGTAAGGCTTGAGGGCGAAAAGTTTACCGATGATTTTTACCTGAACCTCATAATAAGTAAAATCGGGAGCAACTGGATTAATCCGGTAAGAGGTGGTAAAAGATTGTCAACAGTAATTTACTTTAAGATAGCGCGTGACGGCACAATCTTTGATGCGAAGGTTGAAAAAAAGTCGGGTAGCTTACTTTTCGACCAGGCTGCTCTTAGAGCCGTTTTAGTTTCGTCACCCATGCCGCCTCTTCCGGATAGCTACAGTGGTGACCATCTTGGGGTGCACTTCGAGTTCGAGCATATAGGAAGGTAGGTTCAGGCGAGGTTATTTCGGACATTTTTTTACGAAAAGGAATTTCTTGGCATAGGCTTTTAGGCTTGGCATAAAAGCTTCTATAGTATACTTTCCCGTTTTTGAAAGCGCGTGCTTGGTAACCCATATGAATTTAATGTTCTGCGAGCCAAAGGGAATAATTTTAAGTACCGCACTTTTTATCTCTACGATATGCCCGAGCATCGATTCGAAAATTTCAAGTCCAATGTCCTTTTCCAAAAGGATTTGATCGTCGCAATCCGTGATTTTTATGTGAATAAGCGGGGTTTTCTGGCTAAGAGCTAATGCTATGGTATCTTCAATGTTACTTTTTATCGTTATGTTTACTACCACTGTTTCAATATCCTGACATACTGATTCAGGGATGTCAATTATTACATCTGCGGGTGGAGTTATTCCCCATAATGATGCGCCTATTGCGATTATTATCAGTGTTGAGAACAAAACCTTGTTCATTTTTAGATAACGCCAAGTTTTTTCCCTACTTTCTCGAGCTTTTCAAGAGCGAATTCAAGGTCTTCGTCGGTATGCGTTGCCATAAACGAAAGCCTTATAAGGCATTGATTCGGCTGAACTGCGGGCGGGACTACTGGATTCACGAACACACTTTCGTCCTCGAGCATTTTGTTCATTTTAAGCGCTGTCATTATGTCGCCAACTATTATCGGTACTATGGGGGTTTCCGTTACGCCTATGTTGAATCCAAGCCTTCTCAGCTCGTCCTGCATGAACTTGGTTATTTGCCACAATCTTTCCCTGCGCCATGGCTCAGTTTTTATTATCTCAAGCGCTTTTCTTGCCGCTGCTACTGAGGCTGGTGGTGGGCTTGCAGAAAAAATTAGCGCGCGCGAATGGTGTCTTAGGTATTCCATTACTTCTTCATCGCCTGCGACAAAGCCGCCTATGGACGCCAGCGATTTGCTGAATGTAGCCATTATAAGGTCAACTTTTTCGGTAAGCTCGAAATGCGCCGCCGTGCCCTCGCCATTGGGTCCCAGAACGCCAAGTGCGTGTGCATCATCGACCATTACTGCTGCGTTGTACTTCTCCGCGAGCTCAACTATTTTAGGAAGCCTCGCTATATCACCATCCATGGAGAAAACGCCGTCGATAACTATAAGCTTGCCTGCGTCCCTGGGAAGCTTGGAGAGCACGAGTTCAAGGTGGTCCATATCGTTGTGTTTGAACCGCACCATTTTGCCTCGAGAAAGCATGGCGCCGTCTATTATTGAAGCGTGATCGAGCTTATCGGTTATGATATATTCGCCTGACTTTACAAGCGTCGATATAACCCCTTGATTCACCATAAATCCCGTCGAGTAAAGGAGTGCTGATTCCTTACCAACGAAATCCGCGAGCTCTTCCTCGAGCTCCTGATGAATTATTAATGTGCCATTCAAAAATCGTGACCCCGCACAACCAGTGCCGTATTTCTTTATCGCCTCTATGGCAGCTTCTTTTACTCTTGGGTCATCCGTAAGGCCCATGTAGCTGTTTGAGCCCATCATGAGAACCCTTTTCCCATTGGCGAGCGTAACCCATGTGTGCTGACCTGTGGTTATCGGTCTGAAGTATGGATACAACCCCATGCTTTTTACCTGTGCAGAATCTTTGTATTCATAGCATTTATCGAGAAGTCCCATGATACTTTCCTTTCTATTTTGAATTTGGTAATTATAATAAATAGGTTCAATTTTAGAAATGAAATTTTTCACTTATTCAAGGTAGAATTCTCTTGATTTTAGTAGGAAAAAATATTAAATGGATTAAGGAGTTATAGAAAAGGAGGGGCGTAATGATAGCATTAATTTTGTTAATAGCTGTAGGTATGGCTTCGTCTGGTGTTCTTGTTCCTGAATTCCATAGCGACATGGGTTATCAGTTTCAGCTTAATATCGGTGACCTTGAGATAACTGAATATGATGGATTTTCACATGTTGGCATATTTGGCGAGGTGGGCGCGACAGAGGATATAGGGCGTCCTGAAATACCAGTGGTCAGGAAAATTATAAAAGTCCCGCGCGAGGGAAACATATATGTTAAAATATTTAATATGCAGACTCGCACTATTTCTTTGGATGAACTGGGATTCCCCAAGTGGATTTACCCGGTTCAACCACCAATACCAAAGTGTGGCACACCACCACCATTTACGATAGATGAGGAGTGGTACAACACCGCGACCTATGAGGTCTCAAAAAACGAGATAGTTTATGTGGAACGAGTAGGCACGATGCGTGGACGCCATCTTGCGATGCTTGGCGTAAACCCTGTGTTATACTACAATCCGCGCACTGGTGAGATAAAACACATAGTGAGTGCCACCATAGAGGTGTCGTTCGACAGACCTATTGACCCTGTTCCAAGAAGACTTCGCTCGAAATATTTCGATCGCATTTTTTCTTTGTTCCTGCTCGTTCCAGAGGACTTACCTACTGAGCCAGATACACCAATAGTTTACTGGGTAATCTACCATGACCCCTGTAGCACTGCTCTGGCACCATTGCTTGAGTGGAAAAGACTTATGGGTTATAATGTTATAGCTACACCAGTAGGAGCTATTGGCACCACTCCTGCCGCTATACGGGACACGATAAAAGATGCCTACGACCATTGGCCTCATGCGCCAGATTTCGTTCTGCTCGTCGGCGATGTCGAGCAGGTTCCATCGAATCCGGGCGAAGCCAGTGTTTCAGGTGGTGCATCGAGTCGTCATGTGACCGACTTAATTTACTTCACAGTAGATGACACGGACTATTTACCTGATATTATTTACGCTCGTTTCCCGGCTGCTAATTGCTCACAGGTGCAGGCTATAGTTGAGAAAACTCTTTATTATGAAAAATATCAGATAACGAATCCATTTTGGCTTGCCAAGCCCATATTCACTGCTTGTCACTCTGACCCTCATTGCCATATTTGCTGGGAATCGCATAGATATGTTATAACTCATTGGCTGAATAGGCCTCGTTTCCAAGCGGAATCATTATATACGCGCGATGGTTATACTGGAAGTGATGTGATGGATAGAGTGGACAGTGGCGTTGTTTTGTTCAATAATTGTGGGCATGGAAATCCTAACGGGATACATGAGCCCAATATAGTTACTTCCGATGTCCATTCCTTAACGAACGCTGGTAAGTATCCGTTGGTTATTTGTGGTTCATGTTTGACTGCGAAATTTGATGTCCCCGAATGCTTCGGTGAGGCTTGGATAAGAGGCAGGAATAAAGGTTCTGTTGGCTATATCGGTTCGAGCGATTATGCATATTGGAATGTTGATGAATACTGGCAAAGAAAGTTATATGACGGACTTTTTGCTGATAGTTTCGTTACATTCATGGGAGCTATGTTTTCGGCCTCTGTGCATCTGATGACTGCCTATACAAGATATGCGCATTATTACTTTGAGATTCAGCAATTTTTTGGTGACCCATCACTATGGCTTTATTGGGGGATTCCCGAGGAAACTCTTAAAGTTGACCTCTCGGAATGGAGCGGTGTGGTTCCTCTCGGAGTGCCTGAATACAACATTCCGGTTTCCCATGATGATGCGCTCGTTAGTTTCACCCGCGGTGAAGGTAGATTCGGAGTTGGTAAATCGATGGGCGGATATGTCTCATTCACACCCGAGTTTATCCCCGATAGTGCGGGAAGCATATGGGTGGTTGCGACAAAGCCTAACTGGTACATTCCGTTCATAAAGAAAACTTATAACGAGTATCTTAGTATAGCTTATTATTCCCCGGAAAGCTTGAGAGTCGGTGTGGATAATGTGTTTAACATAACTATTTATAATGGCGATACTGTTCCATTCGATACTGCGCTGGTGAAGATAACCGGTTTCTGCCTTAGCGAGAGCGCTTATACTGACTCATTAGGACACGCCACGATGATCGTCAACCCACCTTTCGAGGGTATAGCGGAGCTGACGGCATATGCTGGCGGAAGAAGGGTAATGCGAAAGGATTTGGTTTGCTATGGTGCCGCAAGCTGGTCTCTGAACCACTTCTCTGTAACAGTCCCGGACATAAGGATGTATGATACCCTAGCTTTAGGGCACGAAGGTATTATCACTTTTGACCTGTCCCTTCCGGGATACATTTGCTACTATGAGGGGGCGGGTTACGCTCGCGATAGCATTCTTATATCAAGTAATGCTGGAACATTGCGGGTAGTCCCCACGATAAGAAAACCACTTAAGGTGAGTTTCGCGAAAGCTGGCTATGTTATTCTTACCGTTACAGTTCCAGTTTTGCCAGCCATAGGACCATTTAAGGGTGTTCTCGTGGACACAGCAGGTACACCGATAACCACAAGACCTTATCTTTACCTTCTCAAACCCACAGGTGATACCGTTACAGTCGTCAGGGCTGACTGGGATGGTTCTTTTGATGCTCATATGAAGTTCCCCTGCGACACATATGTGGTTCATCTCAGCGGGTTTGGATACTATGATACTTCATACACAATAATGCTTTACGCAAGCGGTGGTTACACATTCACCATGCGGCCGATACCATGCAGCAGAGTTCTTATCAAGCCGATGTCGCCGTCGGGTTCGCCCCTTACGGCCGAAATATATATAGTCGATACTCTGGGTGAGATAGTAGCCTACGCGCACAGGTTGGATGATATCACATATACGATGGGATACCTGCCAACCATAAACTATGTGGTCCACATACGAAGCCGTGGCTACGAGCCAAAAACCATAACATTAATGCCAACTGATACTGTAACCGATGTAACTGTATATCTTAACCGTGCTGCACATGACATACTTATATGTGATGTTTCCACCGATTCTACCGCTGCTACTGCGATATATCATGACCTTCTTGATGCTGGCTACTCGGTTGAGCTAAGAACTCTTTCTGCAACAAGTTTCCCGCCCATAACTGACCTGTGGAAATATAACTTGGTCATTGTTTCGGCGGGACTTTATGCTTTCGGCATGAATTATAGTAGGCTATCGATATTGAAGGACTTCCACATAAGTGGTGGACGCTTGCTTTTCGAGGGTGGCGACCTCGCATATCAGATGCTGCCCGCTGAGACATACGACCCAAGATACGCCAATGAGATATTCCATATAAGAGGTTGTCCTAGGGATATGCCCGACACGGCGCTGGACAAAGCATTCGCGTTATCCTCGGAACTGCAAGACAGCGTTGTCGCATTCTATCCTAACCTATTGAGGGATTCGCTTGCGACGAAGCGCTTCACCACAGGTGACTATCATGACATCGACCTCGTTATTCCCTCAGACGATGCGAACTTACTTTACAACTGCACTGACAGTCTTGATCAGGGTTTTGTTGTTCTGTTCAGGGATGTTAATCACCATGGCATAGGGCGCAGCGCATTCATAACCACATATTATAAGCATGCTCTTGCTGATACTTCCGAGACAAGGAAAATTCTTCTTAATCTTGTCGAATATCTGCTTCCGCCACGACAAAACGAGGGCGTAGTTTACGGAAGAGTTTGGATGGATGATGACCTGCCAGCGCGCTACACGAAGATATACATGATTGGTCCCATAATAGATTCGACCATATCCGACCGATATGGAAGGTATCGCATTTCGGTTAAAGCAGGTGATTACGCTGTGACATTCCATCGTCCACCGTGTCCTGATACAACCGTCGATGTCACAGTTATCCCTGACCAGACGCTTAAGCTCGATATTAACTGGCATGGCGAGGGTATAGCGCAGCAAAAGCCTGTTGCTGCCTCCGTTGGAATGCCGTATCCTAACCCGTTCAACAATGTCGTTGTGATACCGTTTGAGAATCCTAATGGCTTGCCCGTTGAAGCTACTGTGCGGGACATTCTGGGCAGAGTGGTGATAACCAAAAAGCTTGAGCCGATGTCATCTGCCGGATTCATATGGCGTATCGGAAAGACTGTCCCATCCGGTGTTTACTACATAACTATAACTATCGGCGATGAGAAATTCGTGCGGAAGGTAGCCTACATAAAGTAACGCTTATAGGGAGTGCTTCTTTTGGATTTATTGCCCCGGGGTAGACCTCGGGGCTTTTTATTTTGCCGGGAGCGGGACTCGAACCCGCACGGACATTCGTCCCGGGGATTTTAAGTCCCCTGCGTATGCCAATTCCGCCATCCCGGCCTTCTGTTTCTATAAATATGCAAAGCAGGCTTTGTGTCAATATGATAGTGAAGTTTGGTGGTTGGAACAGAATTTTTGCTCTGGGTTTTTAGTAAAAGAAAATGAGCTTAAAAGAAATTTTTCATTTTCTCTTGACACCGCTAACGAATATTATAGAATGAAATGATGAGCAGGATCTGGAGTGTTGTAAATAATGCGAATTATTCATTAGTCTTTGGTCAGAATGTAACAATAATAAAAAACAACGAAACCGCATTCTACTCTACCACTGCACCCTGTGTTGTGAGAATTACGGATGTATTGCATTTAACACCTCGCAGTGTTCCACCACCATCTCCACAGGAAGGTGATATTTATTATGATGGAAATTTTCATAAGTTGAGAGTTTATGATGGTACAACTTGGAGAAATTGCTACTAAGTTTTTATGTAATCCTGATTAAATATGAAAAAAGTAATTATATTTTTGTTTGTCATATATTCATTTTCAATTTCGACAAAATTCCTGTTTGATGAAAAACATTGTTGTGAAGTTGGTGTTTGGAATAATTTATTGGATACATTAGTATCATATGGTACTTTGGTATTTAATACTTTAGATGTTGGTTTGGAATTTGTTGAAAATGTTGATAATTTATGGATTGAAAATCCGGGTTGTTCTTTAGGTGGTTATCTAGATCCTTATACTGATTGGGAAAAGCATTTGATAGTAAGTTTTAATAAAAGAGGGGGCAATGTATTAATTGGATTGAGTGGAAATTCGGAAATGACATATATAGCAAATGAGCTATTATCATACGTAGAATGGGAACCATCGGTTATATTTCGGCGTCCTTCAACGTTGATTGAAGAAATATTTGTAAATTATATTAGTTTCAAACCATTTTCTTATAAAGGACAAAGGGTCACATTTGAATATCCTTGGGACATAGTATGTGGGCAAAATTGCTACCCTATATTCATGGATAGTTTAGGCAATGTTTTCGCAACAATAAGCTTTCCCTTTCCTAACGATACAAATTGCGGATATATCATAGCTGTTACGGGAAATCATTTTTGGGAAGATTGGGAAAGTTGTATAGAAAATGCTGAGACTACAGATACTTATACATTCGCGAAAAATATACTTCTATGCATGGCGGATGTTCCGGGTCATATTTTAAATAAAGGTTCTTTACCAGAACCATATCAAATAGAAATAACTCCAACTTCGATCTGTGCAAACCCCGGTGACACAATAAGAATCCATGGTAGAAACCTCTGGCGTGGGTTCAATGAATCTCTTGGTGGTGAT
>JAGGRZ010000154.1 GCA_021159335.1 bacterium | reverse complement strand
GTGTTAGATAAGGAAATGCCAACTTCTAAAGGTAAAATGCTCAAATCTACTATTACAGTTCTTCCACGGGCAAGATGCCACATAACATCCGTGACAATGTTGGGGGCATTTGAATTATGTAATGGTAAAAGCCATCTTAAATTCCGCCTCAAAACAGGTTTCTGTGCATCTGTCGCATTTAGGGTCCGAAAAGGGTCGTCCCATAATCGTCTTTCTCTATCTCGGTCAACTCGGGGATTCTCGTAAAGTCGGGCTAATTCTATAAGGCATTGAGGCGTTTCAGCTAAGTCTCTAAAATTCCTTATTGCTGCTGCTTCTTCTCTACCACCTGCCTCTGGGAAAAGAGAAGCAATTTGCCGGGGTCTTAAAAGTTCTAGATTGATGGGAGAACATATCCAGATATCTTCGTAGCGTGACATATCGTAATCTTTTCTATTCGTATAAATAACTAAATTGCCCTTAATTTGGGGAATATCTGCTAGTCCTGGAGTGTCTTTTTCTGGATCACGGAACGCGTATTCACCTTCCATATCAAAAATAAGCAAACCCTCTCCTGTTAAAGAAGCCATAGATGTCACTAGCTTGCATAGATTGCTCTTACCATATCCAGTTCGGGCAAATATTGCAGTTCTTTTATCTCTAAATTTATCTAAATCGAAAATCACTTTTATATCTTTAATCTCTTCGCCCAGGGAAAGATCTCCTATGGGTAGAAGATGAGCAGCCTTATCTAATCCTGCACTGGTTATGATCTCGTATTCTTGATCTGTAGGATATCGACAGATAGAAGTTAATTCAGGAAGTAGTCTGTAGTCAGTTTTTATTCTTCCAATCTCTTTCTGTTCATTAGACTGAGAGTCAACTTCTTTTCTTATTTCTATTTCTCCTAAAACTTTAAGTATATAGTGCCTAAAAAACAGAGCTTTTTTTTCCTCCTCAGATAATTCTCGCCCTACTCCTGTGACTTCTCTAACATATTTCTCAACTAATGCTCTTATTCTTTCATCTTTTGTTGCCTGAAAGTCTCCATAAGAAAATTCTTCAACTCTTGCCAGCAGTTTTCTCCTCATAAATTCTGTTTCTTCTATGACTAAGAATTCTCCCAGTTTAGGAGATTTTTCTCTTTCTTGAAAAGCCACAACTATCTCTAATTGATCCTTTTCTTTTCCTCTGCCTATGACAACACCGACCTTTAATTGATCCTTTTCTTTCCCTTTGTTTATAACAGCGTCACCTTCTTTGCTCATGTCTCCTCCTATCTATAGCTCTAGTGTTTTAAGCATATCATAAACATCAGGTGGTAAAGTTCGTCTTAAAGTATTTTCCAGTAAATATACTTTATCTTTTGTAAAAACTACTTTTTCATGTGCTTTTTTGAGAGCAAAAGGATATCCAGGGATTGGATAAGAAGTAGCTGTAGAGTGTTCTGCAACGCCAGATAAAATAATTAGCAATTTATCAAAACATGATTTCGATTCAAAATAATAATGAGGTATATCAACAGCAAATATGTTTTTGCTCCCTGGTAAAGAGTCAAAACGAGCTATTACATACCTACCGAATCTCATTTTAGGGCTTTCTTCCTCTGTTCCAAAATATCGGCTTAATTTGAATCCTAACTCTTTAAATTTTTCATAAGGTAATTTTATCAAAAAGGGACCCTTCCTATTAAAAACATCGTGAACCTTCAGCCACATTGTTATAAGAGGATTTCTTAGCAATTTAGAAGTTTTGCTAATTCCAAGCAAAGGGATACCAATCTTTTTAAAAATTTCGGAAAGCTTTTTTGCGTGATTTTCTCCCATATGATTGAACCTTAAAGTTCCATCTCTTAAAAGTACAGGCTGAATATTGGGAAGTTTTTGTTGAGTTTCTCTAAGAAATAAAGCAGTTTGGTAAAGTTTACTCCATTCTAAAAGTTCTCTAATGAAATCTCCAAGTGTATTTATATTCTCATAACACCCCGGTGGCATTATCCCTTCCCTAGTAACTTCACTCCATTCCATTGCCATTACGAAATCTTTGATAGCTTCATCATTGGTAATCCATTCGTTAAGCTGACTTTTTACCTGTAATCTTTTATCTTCTTCATTTAGAATCGGATTAAGCCAGAATACATATGATTTTGGCATTTCATCTTCAGAGGAAGCCACTTGTAAAAGCATGATACCCATTTCTTTTAGAATACCCCTAAAGAGGCTTTGCCCAGCATCTACAGCTACTGCCGCAGAAATTTGTAAGGTGCTCCTTCGGTTGAGTTTATAGATTTCGGGTTCTGGAAGGGACTCAATTTCTCTTTTAATAATTTCAAATTGAGTTTTAAGAGAATGTTTGGCTTGATTTATTATTTGCATGATCTCTATACAAATTTATTTTTTTTCTACAACAACCCCCTCTCAACCTTAACTCTCTTTTCTGCGCGTTTGAGCGCATTTTTGACGAGATGGTAGAAAAGCGGCTCAGGGTGCTCAAGTTTTGAAACGAGCTCGGGATGATACTGAACACCTATGAAGAAGGGATGGTCAGGGAGTTCCATTATCTGCATTATGTTTTCTTTAGGCTCGTAGCCTGAAAATACGAGTCCCTTTTCCTCGAAAATGTGAACATAATCAGGATTGACCTCATAGCGATGCCTGAAACGCTGGCGTATGAACTCTTTACGGTAAATTTTGTATGCCATGGTGCCCGGCTTAATCTTAACATCCTGCCCCCCAAGACGCATTGTGCCGCCCTTTTTCTTGAGCCCCTTCTGCGAGGGAAGAAGGCATATGACCGGGTGTTTAACCTCTATTCCTTCCTCGGCTGCTTCGGTGGTGTTGGCTCCCTCGAGTTTGCAGACATTGCGCGCGAATTCTATTATAGCAAGCTGCATGCCATAGCATATTCCCAGAAATGGGATTTTGTTCTCCCGGCAATACTTTATTACTGCCATCTTGCCCTCAATTCCTCTCACACCGAAACCACCGGGGACTATAACACCGTCAACTTTTGCCAGAGCTTTCTCGACAGAAATTTTCTTTTGCTCTATTCGCGTTGTTTCAATCCATTTTATGTTTACTTTAGTTTCAAGATGAGCTCCCGCATGAGTTAGTGCCTCGATTATCGAAGCGTATGAATCGTGAAGCGCCGTGTATTTTCCGCATATAGCAATGGTTACCTCTTTTTTAGGATTGAGAATGTTTTGAACCAATTTTTTCCACCTATCAAGTTTTGGGGGCGAGTATATGTTTAGTCGCTGATGTATTATAGCTGTAAGCCCCTGTTCGTCATATCGTAGAGGTATCTCGTAGACGGTTGCCACATCATCTCCCGAGATAACTGATTTTGGCGGTATGTTGCAGAAAAGCGAAATTTTGTCCTTAACTTTTTGAGGAAGTTTCTTCTCCGAGCGACCTATTATTACATCTGGTCTTATTCCGCGCTCGTTGAGAAGTTTAACGCTTTGCTGGGTTGGCTTGGTTTTGTGCTCTCCAACATTTTTCGGGATTGGTATGTATGTGAGGTGAATGTACATTATGTTTTGCGGTCCAACATCCTGTCCAAGCTGCCTTACTGCCTCGATGAAAAGCTCGTTTTCCATGTCGCCAACAGTACCGCCTATCTCTATAAGCACTATGTCCGCATTTTCTTCGCGAGCTATCTCCCAGAAATGCGACTTTATCTCATCCGTCACATGGGGTATTAGCTGTACCGTTTTCCCGAGGAAATCGCCACGCCTTTCTCTCTCAAGTATCCGAGCGTAAATTTTGCCCATGGTAAGGTTCCACTTGGTTTTGCATGTGACCCCGATAAATCGTTCGTAGTGTCCGAAGTCCATATCGACCTCACCGCCATCATCGAGAACGAATACCTCTCCGTGCTCTATGGGATTCATCGTGCCGGGGTCGGTGTTAAGATAACCATCGCACTTTATTGGAATAACTCTTAGTCGGGATTTTAGAAGATGCCCTATGCTTGCGGTTGAAATTCCCTTGCCAAGCCCGGAAAGCACTCCGCCAGTTATAACTATGAATTTCGGAGTTTTTTCGGTTTTCTTCATCATTTATGAATTTATCAAAAAGAGAATATTTCGCAAGCGAAATGGTTGTAGCATAGCTCGCCACAAAATATGGCTTGAAAACACTTTCAATATCAATATATATAACTTGTGAAAAGGCGAGTGCTGCGAAAAGGTGTTACTTTACTTGAAATAGTAACCATAATAGTAATAGCAGGTATACTTGTAGCGTCGTTATTTTTCATCCTGCGTCCGTTTGGGAACAAACTCAGGCTTTCCGGAGCTGCGCTAAAACTCAAACAGGACCTCTCACTCGCAAGGCAAAGAGCGCTTGAGACGGGTTCTGATTGCGCAGTAGAATTTTTCCCTGATTCGAACCCGCAATATTGGCGAATAATGCGTTCTGAGTCGGGAACATTATGGGTTGAGGAAGGCAGGACGGAGCTTCCCAGACAGATAAGGTTCGGAGTCGGAAAGGATGTATTAACTTCCCTCGGACTTGGAGCTATCCCCAGCGATGGAATATCGTTTTCGGGAAACAGAGTTGTTTTCGGACCTCGTTCAGGAGCATCTTCAGCAGGGACAGTATATTTTACCGATGGTGACAAAACTGTCGCCGTGAATGTTAACACTGTGGGAACCGCAATAGTTAGAAAGTTTCAAAATGGCGGGTGGGAATAAAATAAGGCTTTCAGCACGATGTGGATTGACCTTGCTCGAGGTTATGGTTGCGTTCACGATTCTGCTTATAGCGGGGTTAGCACTCATGCCCATGGCAGCTTATATAATGAAGACGAACCTTTACAACAAGCGCATTGCACAGGCAAGACTTCTTATGCAGCAATATGCGGAACAATTTCGTTCCCTTGACTTCGGCGACCCATTAATATCCGATGATGGCGACACCACCGACCTCTGGGATACGCTTTCCTACGACCACACCGACTCAGTCACGGTTGAGGGAACACTTTATGTTCTTGGGTGGAATGTGGTTAATGATTCGCCGACGAGCGGTGTTAAAACCATAAACATTTTTGTTGAGTGGCACGACCCGGCCGTGGAAATGCGAATAAAGAGGGTTAACTTGTTAACCTATAAAACTTCGGCGCCGAGATGAGCAAAGGTTTGCTAAAATTTCGTGACTCAATGACACTTACCGAAATCCTCGTCGCTATGGTTTTGGTGGGGGTTTTACTCAGTGCAACATTTTATGTCTTTTCCAATTTCTTTTCGGCCACATTCTCCCACGAAAAAGTATCTCTTGAGCAGGTTGACATCCAGGTGGCGACAGACTTCACCAAATGGGACATAATGATGGCGGGTTTCGGACTGCCATCTCAGGAAATGCCCATAGAAATAACCGATAATGGCGGATACAATGGCTCGGATATCGTGACATTGCGCGCTACCTCTTTTGGCGTTGGAGGAAAGCGTGCACGATGGACTTACATTTTGTCTCCCTCGGTGGGTGTGCCTCAGATAACGGTTAGAAGATGGGATAATAGAGATGACCTCGTTGTCGGTGATGTGATAACAATTTTGACTCCCACCGGACAAAGGGTGGGTATGCCGCGATACAGGGTTGTCAGTCTTACGCCGACGATAATGCCCGACAGCACACACGCATATATAGTTCAGCTCGACAACATCGTTTCGACCGGTAGAAATTTCGTTTTCCCACTGGCTGACACAAGCGGTGAGGAAGTGGTAACCTACTCTCTTTCAGGCGATACGCTTTACCGGAACAACGACGCGTTCGTCTCCAATGTGGCAGACTTTCAGGTTTCGTTCTGGCTCGACCTCGATGGCGACAGGCAACAGGATAGCGATGAAATAGTATATGACCTCTCATCCGTAATATCGAATCCATCGCTGATAAAAAACATCAGACTCGTTAAGTTGAATGTTCTCACGGCGACTCCTCAAGCCCAAAGTTATGTTACCCCATTTGATTCAATCGTTGTGTGTAACAATGTCGTTCATGTGAGTGATATTGGGGAACACAAAAGATACAATATCTGGGAAAGCAGCGTTTGCCCGAGGAACTTTTAGCATGCGAGCAAAAATTGGAAATAGGCGCGGTGTAGCTATGCTAACCGTTATTATGGTGGTCATTTTTATGATGATTATAGTGGGTATAAGCATCCACCTGCTTGTTAAAGGCGTTAAGGTTACAGGGAGTTCGCGTCGCTACCTTACTACTTTCGAGGCAGCCGAGTCGGGGCTTGAGATAGGGTTCGCTAAAATCGAGGAGGCCGTTATGCAGGCGCAGGATATAAGTGTGGTCCCCCTTAATGTCGCGGGAAAGAGTGTTACGGTAACAGTCGAACAGCTTTTCTCGGGTGTGGTTAGTGGTGCGAATATAGCTTTTGGCGGCACCGGCTATGAGGGAATAGGGACGGGAATTTCCTCTGGGGGAAGCGCGGTGTTTTACAGACTTCAATCAACAGCTACAGGTCCAAAGAAGGAAAAAACAACTCTTGAGACCGTATATAGAAAAATAGTCGGGATAAGAGCCCGATAGGAGGGTTCTATGAAAAAGTTGGCGATAATTTTCTTGGTTTGTTTTAGTGTACTTTTGGCGGTGCCACCGGTTGGCACTGGAGAGCCCGGGAACACCGCTCCCTGCGCCTACCCACCGTTCCTCACGCAGAATGTAATGCCTAATGTGCTTATAATCTTTGACAACTCTGGTTCCATGAACTGGCCTGCCTATGTCGATACTACATCGTCATCACCGGAGGTTTACGATTACGGAAGCTATGACCCTAACAGACGATATTACGGCTATGCTGAACCCGATAGCTACTATGTTTACAACGATGCGACAAAAAGGTTCGAATATACCACCAACTGGGGGACATCCACTGACGCTGACCCTGCCCACAAGCGCTTCAAGGGCAATTTCCTTAATTGGTTGATGTCAAGAAGAATAGACATTTCAAGAAAGGTTTTTGTGGGCGGTAAAGTTCAGGATAGAAGTGTTCCAGGTCCCAAAACTCTGATATGGGAGGACCCGGTTCAAAGTAGGTATTTCTACAAATATTGGTGGTGTGACGATGGCTGCAGGTGGCGTTTTTACAATAGCTATTACGATTATGTAAAGGCTTATAGGCGAAGTAGTTGTACCTCAGGAAGCTATTCGTACAAGTGGACCGCCAAAAAGAAAATCATAGGGCCGGAAAATCCTCACGGGTTTATCCAGAACACTGCCAATAGAATACGCTACGCCATAATGCATTTCAACAATGACCAGGGCGGTAGAATTTACGAATGGATGGGGGCGGATGTCGATGACCTTGTCGATGACATTGAGAACATCGGCTGTAATACATGGACACCGCTTGCGGAATCGTTTTACGAGGGAACCAGGTTTTTTCAGGCAACAACGGGGTACTATAATAGTGTTAACTACGCTAGCCACGACCCGATAGAGTACTGGTGCCAAAAGAACTATGTGATACTTATTACTGACGGTGAAAGCACTCAAGACAGGGACATTCCAAGCTGGCTTAGAGACTACGACGGTGACGGTGATGACCCCGTTCCCCCAGGGAAAAATCCAAATGTATATCCGTGGGCGAGTGATGGTTCAGATTATCTCGACGATGTGGCATTGTGGGCACACACCAACGACCTGAGAAGTGATTTCACTGGTATGCAAAATCTAACTCTTTATACGATTTATACTTTCGGTCAGTCAAGGGATGCTATAGAGATTCTTCAGAGGGCAGCTATAAATGGTGCGTTTGAGGACAGGAACGGAAACCTTATTCCTGATCTTCAAGTGGAGTGGGATGTGGATGGAGATAGCGTTCCTGATGCTTACTTCGGAGCTGAGGATGGCTATCTTCTTGAGGCGGCGCTTATTCAGGTGTTTATTGACCTTATGAGAAATGTGTCTTCCGCTTCGGGTGTATCAGTGGTGACGACATCTACCAAGGGTGAGGGCACGATTTTTCAGGCGCTTTTTTCTCCTTCAAAGTTTACGGGCTCTGTTCAGCTCGATTGGACTGGCGACCTTCATGCGTTGTGGGTTGACCCATGGGGTAATTTCCGTGAGGACACCGATCACGATAAAAAGCTGGACCTTAAAACTGATTACATAGTGCAAATAAGGTTTCACTCAGACAGAAACCAGACGCTTGTCCATCGGTTCGAGGATGATGACGGGGACGGTGAGATAGACGATACCATAGACGCCGTGGACCCGGACTACATAAACTCCGTTTGGCGGGCAGGAAGTATGCTTTTGACCAAGGATGCGGACGATAGGCGAATAATGATTGATTTGCCGTGTGCAACACTCGCGTCCGTAGATTCAACTATGCCAATACCTGTTGATTCACCCACAGTCTTCAATCTTATTGATTTTACCCCATCAGATGATATGAAAAAGCTGCGCAAGCTTTTCGATGTAGAGACTCCTGATGATGTGGACAGTCTTGTTAGGTTTATAAGAGGTGAGGATTTCAAAAGCATTTACTGGCGACAAAGAACCATAGGAACGAATGTGTGGAAACTTGGTGATATAATTCACTCATCACCAACATTCGTGGGTGCCCCGAAAGATAGATACGACCTCGTTTACGGAGATAGAACATACAGGCAATTTTATAGAAGGTATAAAGACCGTGAGGGGAGAGTTTATGTTGGCTCGAATAGTGGTATGATACATGCCTTCAACGCGGGCAGATACCACGAACGCTCAGACCCTTATGTTAGAGGATACCTCGACCCGGGCTCATACGACCTTGGTGAGGAAATATGGGCTATAATACCGTTTTCCGTGATTCCACATTTAAAGTGGCTTACCGACCCAGAGTATTGTCATGTTTACTATGTTGATTCCAAGTCAAAGGCTTTTGATGCAAGGGTTTTCCCAACCGAGGGCGACACGGTCCACACAAATGGATGGGGAACAATTTTGATAATGGGGTTGCGTTTTGGCGGCACCCCATACAATCTTGGATGGCAGATTAATCACTGGCGATTGGTTCCTCCATCGATATTCACGGAAACATCTTTCCCGGTGGCGCCTGCTGGAACTGTGGTCACTACCAACCAGTTGAACTCGTCGTTCATTTGCCTCGATGTAACTATTCCCGATACTCCTCGAGTTTTGTGGGAGCTATGGGACCCATTGCTCGGATATACAGTTAATTATCCTGCAGTAGCCAAAGTGGGGGACAAGTGGTTCTTTATCTCTGGTTCGGGTCCCACCGACCTTGACGGTTTTAGCTCACATAAGGCGATATTCTTCGCGTTGAATGTTGCTGACCCCTCTGATGGTGCGTTGTTCATTTCCGAGCACGATAACGCGCATTCGGGTGAGGCTATGCCGGTGGATGTGGATGTGGATGGCAATGTCGATGTTATCTACTATGGATGTTCCTATTATTCGGGCGGCTCATGGCACGGAAGAATTTATCGTGTGACTACTGGCAGTTCGGACGACCCTACCACATGGAGTCTCTCGGTGCTTATGGATGTTCCGGCGCCAGTTACTGCTCCTGGCGCGGCGACGGTTGACCCGCAGGGTAATCTATGGCTTTATTTCGGGACGGGAAGATACTTCTCGAATATTGATGAAGCCGACTTCTCGCAACAATACATTTTCGCGCTTAAGGATTCAGCATGGAGCGATGGAAGCGAAACATATCGATTCGCTGACCTTTACGATGTGACCGATTTCAGCGTGCAGCTTACGGATACGGGAACTTATGTTTACTCGCCGACAATCCCCGATGGTATGATTTACGATAGTCTCGTTGTCAGGGTGCTTTCTTCTCGTGGCTGGGTCAGAAGACTCAGGGCGGGCGAAAGAGTCATAACAAGGCCGCTCGTCATCGGTGAGGTTGTGTTCTTTGCTTCTTTCATTCCGGACGAGGACATATGTTCTTTCGGAGGGACATCTTATCTTTACGGTCTCGATTATTTAACTGGTGTTCCCGGCAGGACGAGCATTCTTGGTGCGAGCGAATCAGGATGGCTATACACATCCGTGGAGTTGGGTGAAGGTGTGCCGTCTGCGCCTGCTGCTCACATTGGAGTTACTGATAAAGCCGCAATATCTGTGCAACTTTCTACAGGCATTATTTCCACAGCGAGGGCATCGGTAAGGTCCCCCAAAAGCGGCACCATATTCTGGAGAGGTAAGTAAGAAGGAGGAACAATGAATAGAAGACAAATAATCTTTTTAATGGCTTTGGCTATCTTTGCAATAAACTTGTTTGCTCAGGTCAATCCGCGGAGCGTTGTGGGGGCACGCATAAAAGAGGATAAGCCAGCGCGAATCAAGGATCCTAAAATTCCTCCTATAATACCAGAAAATGCGAGTGTCGAAACGCTTTTTACCGTTGATGGCCAGATTATGGGTTTAGATAAGAACCGAATCGCGATAGATGAGAGGTATTATCGGCTAAAGCGGAAAGGGCTTGTGGTCTATGACAAAAAAGGGAAATTGATACCTTATGGCGAACTAAAGGAGGGACAGAATGTAAGAGTAAGGCTTCGGAGAAAAGGCAAAAAGATCTTTGTTGAGGCAATAATGATTTTGCCTGAGGAGGAGAAACGATAAATAATGCGAATTTTTATAGAAAATTTCATCAAACTGTTGCCTCTTATGTTGCCTGTATTCTTTATTTTACGCTTAAAGCGTTTTAAAAGGCTACCAATCATATTTTCCGACAAAGCAGGCAAGATTCCTGTTAAAAGTTTTCAGGAGCTGATTTTACAGAACATCGATGACGGCGTGGTATTAATAGATAGAAATTACAGAATATTAACTTACAACAAAGCCTTTCAGAATATCGTTGGTTCCGACGAAGACCATAAAGGGAAGAATCTCATTGATTTGCTTTTGCCGCGTGACAAGGTACTTTTTGATAGCAAGTTAAAGTCCGCCTTAAATGGTTTCCCCGCAAGAGCGGAGTTCAGAAATCATGAGGACAGAGTGATAGAATCGCTTATTAGGCCACTTTTCTACAAGAACAAAGTTAAGGGCGCTGTTCTTATAATGGAGGATGTTACTGAGATTCGGAGGAATCAGGAACTGCTCGAAATAACCAACGAAATAATAATGAATGTTCCAATAGTTATGGCGGTTTTTCTTCCTAGATTCCGCATTATAGGAATAAATCCATTTACGCAAAGGCTTTTAGGGCTTAGCACAAATTATATTAATGCAAGCAGATGGGATGAGTTCATTGCCGAACCCGATTCGAGGGCTGAAATAAAGAAATTCCTGTGGGACATAATAAACAATAAGAAAACCAAAGCCACCAGAAACATTCATATAAAGGCTGCTGACGGTGAGACCAAAATTATTGCCTTTGAGTTCTCAATTTATTTCGATGAGGAGGGAAAAATAGAGTATATGCTTGCTATTGGTAAGGATTACACCGACATGGTGAAAATGAAATACGCTCTTAATGAGAGTGAGGAGAAATATAGATTCATAGTTGAGAATGCGCTTGATGGCGTGTTTATGACGGATAGGAATGGAGTAATAAAGTATGTTAACAAGGCGGTGGCCGAGATTTTTGAGTATGATAGCGAAAAGGATTTTATCGGCAGAAATTATCTCGATTTCGTTGCACCATCCTTCAAGAAATTCGTTAAAAGGAAACTTATGGACGAGTTCGATAGCATAAGCGAGAGATTCCAGTTCGATTTCCTCGGGCTTTGCAAAGCTGGCGGTATGAAATGGATAAATCTTAAAGCCAAAAAGATCACTATAAAAGGGGAGGAGGTTGTATTCGGAATATTGTGCGATATCAGCAAAAGTAAGATTCTTCTCGAGCAAAAGCAAAGAATAAGGATACTCGATACGATGAGCAGACTTGTTAGCGGCATAGCTCACGATTTCAACAATTCGCTAATGGGGATTATGGGCTATGCATCTCATCTAATGCACACCATGGCTTCGACCGCTCCGGAGCGCAAGATAGTTGGTGCTATACTGAGGAGCAGCCAAAGGGCAGCAGACACGGTAGCGCAATTACTATCGTTTTCAAAAAGCATAAGGCGTGAGCTCAAACCAGTAAATCTTAACGAACTCGTGGAAAGCTCGCTTGAGAACTTCGCTGGAATGATTCCAGATAACATCAAGGTCGTAAAGGAGTACACTGAGGACGACATAATGATTATGGGTGATGAGGTGGGCCTTCATAATTGTCTTCTTAACTTCCTTGTTAATGCGAAGGATGCAATGCCAGACGGGGGTGTAATAACTGTAAAAACTGCTATTGAGGATGTGAGCGATGAACTACTTGAAACAAATATAGAGGCGAGAGCCGGGACATTTGCTACGGTAACTATAAGCGATACCGGCATAGGGATGGACGAGGAGACCATGGAGCACATTTTTGAGCCTTTTTTCACAACGAAGAAAGAACGGGGAACGGGGCTTGGACTTGCTGCCACATACGGAATAATAAAAGCTCATCATGGTTTCATAACTGTCGACAGCAAACCCAAAAAAGGAACCACATTCACGATTTATCTACCTTTAAGTACTGTAACTGAAAAACCAGAATTAGTCCTTGAAGTGGAAACCGCAAAGCATAAGGGCAAGGAGGAAAGCAATGTTCTTGTTCTCGAGGATGACGATGTTTTGTGTGAGCTTTTCGCGTTGTCTCTCGCCGAGGAGGGCCGGAAAGTCAGCGTGGCAAAAACTGTGGAGGAAGCCGAAAAGCTTTTCGAACAAATGAAAGAGGGCATAAAGCTTATAATATCCGACATAAGCATTGGCGAGGGAGAATCGCCTATAGATTGGTTGTCATCCATAAAGAAAAAGTACCCTCACATAAAAATAATATGCACGAGTGGGATGATAGACCTTCCTCCTTCCTACAAGAAATGCAGTGATGCTTTCCTAAAAAAACCTTTCACGACCAAGAAGCTCATCGAAGTCATCGAAAGCGTGCTTTAGAAAGTTTTTTAAGCATGTAGCATCTATCTTATGAGAAACATTCTACATGTTTGCTTTTCCGTGCCGTTGGTGAGCATGGCTATGTATACACCCGAGGGCATTGTCACACCGTCATCCGATTTTCCGAACCATGTTACTGTTCCCTCACCCTTGACTCGCTTTTGGTAGATAAGCTTCCCATTAATCGTGAATATTTTTATGTTGCCGAGCCCGGGGACCGAATATTGAAGTTTTACTGAGCTGTTGAACGGATTAGGTGATGCAGTTAATGTTATTATTGTCGGTTTAATGTTGCGAGGTTCGCTGATTCCGGAGCTTATGTATATCACGCGCCAGCATGTATCGAGCATGTTTGGGCGGCAATATTTTGGACCATCAGCCAGTCTTGCACAAAGCCTGAATGTATCGCTCGATGATGTGCTTGCTCCTCTTATAGCACCGAGGAACTTGCTTTCTTCGACACCAATAACATTTGGCGCGGGGTGCAGAAGGCTATCTCTTCGCCAGCGCCTTATCAGACCCCCTGTGTGATAATAAAGGCTGATGAAACAGAATCTATGTGTTAATGAGTCTGTGTACGCATCCGAAGCATAGATGAGGAAATCCCCCGACAGGGTGGTATCGAACACATCGGGATATGAGCACGAATCTACAGTGGGCGGACTTCTATCAACTATGAACGACCATCTCACTGGAGAGGTTATGTGGTAGCCAAGCACATCCTCAACATATTCCACAGAAACATTTATCTCGCCCTCATTGAATGCCGTGTCAAGAGTGAAAGTTAAAAGAGGCGCCGTATAGGTCATGTGGCTTGGATAGTTGTATGTTACCGAATCCACCATCATTCTTATCGATGTGGGGTCAACGCCATCCGGGTCATTTATAAGAACCTGTATAGACTGTGTTGAACATGCTGTTACGCTTCCCGGTGTTGGAATGTGCGGGACCACTGAAGGTGGAGAGCCACTTCTTATCAAAAACCGCCAGCAGTAGTGAAGCTCATTGGGACAGAAATTCTTGTCCCTGGCGTGAACACAAACGATGTTGGTTTCCGGAAGTGAAACCCCCGATACCCTGACATCGAGGGAGAAATTTATACCGTTCCAACTGAAGCCTGTATCTCCGGGCTGGAATGCGCGGCCATTAACGACGAGGCTGTCGAGTATTATTTTAGTGACATCGTTTAATGTGCCGTTTATGGTGAGTGGCGGTGATGTTATCGTCGCTCCTGCCGATGGCGATGTGCTGACGACTCGGGGGGCAAGGTCGTCCCATATTATGTGGCGACAGAATCGAAATGCGAGCGTATCGCCCGAAATGTCGGAAGCCCGAACGAGGCATACCATTAGTGTTTCCTCTGATGAATCCGGGTAATCGGGGTGGAAGAAGATTTTGTTGCTGTCAATCCACACTTCAGGGTCTGAGGCAGTGTACATCCCATATCCATAGGTTATCTGAACGGTCATCGTATCGAGCGGGTCGTCCAGAGCAAGGTAGAAAACTATTGGAGAATCACACGATAGAATCTCATTTTCGAATGGCAAAGCTGTTGCAACATAAGGGGTCGGGTAAATCGGGCTTTCGTCCAACATGAATGCGTAGATGTCCCAGTTTAGCGATGACCTTCTATCCTGCCACACGACCATGTATTTGTCGAATCTTGAACTGTAGGCGACCTGGGGGTATATCTGTGCTCCTCGCGCTGTGCATAGTGCTGTATCGCGGCTTATGGGCAATAAATTTTCATTGAAATATTTTCCGTAGATGTCGATGTCGGTCTCGCGGCGATTGTCCTGCCAGACAATGAGAAAGCCGTGGCGGTCGCTCGCTATGTCAGGATTTTCCTGGTCCCCCATTCTTCTTACCACAGGGAAGGTCATCGAAAGTGTTGTGGCGGGTGGTGTTAGTTTGCCAACATATATGTCCTGCCCGGTTACACCCTCGTTCTCCTGCCAGACTATTATGAACGGTGATTCTGCTGGTGTTCTGCCGTAAACACCGAAGACTGCGGGTTTGGTCGCGGTAGGATGGTTTACCAGGAGGAAACTCGAACCTATAGGCATTCCGGCGGAATCGAAGTATTGCGCATATATACCCTCGCCTGATGATGTGGAGTCGTGCCAGACAACAAGGAATCGGAATCTGTTGAATGCAACATCAGGATAACATCCTGCGGGACCTGACAGGGTTCCATAGCTTCCGAGCAGAGATGAAAGAGTATCGAGAACTGCGTATTTAACCTGCTGGCGTGAGCCAGTGAACATCCAGACATTGAGGTAAACATCGCCGGAGAACGCTACCGCTGGACTTTCGTAGCCTGTGGTGTCAATCCTCGCTATAACGGTTGGACTGCCCGACACTCCTGAACAACTGATAACTCCGCTCATGAGCATCGTTGTATCTATTGTCGGGTCTGAGGCGTAATCGAGCCATGTCACGAACGCTTCGCCGCCGACGCTTGTTGTCGTTATTGCTGGTCGTATCTCGTTGTAAAATGCCGGTCCGAATACCGCAAAAATAGGCGTTAACCTTCCCGTATCGCACATGGCAACGCCGAAAATGTCTGTATTGCCAATACCATATCGCTGGTCTTCCCAAACTATCAGGAAGCAATCTCTGTCCGAGGCTATGACTGGAAATTTTTGGTCACGGCTGGCGTTGGTAACCACAAATTCCTGGGAAACCAAAAGTGAAAAGAACAAAAGAATGAAAGCAAATTTCTTCATGATAACCCCCTAAAATTTTATTTTTGATATTCTATCCATAGCCTCTTCTATTTTCCTGTTGGGAACGGTCATCGAAAACCTTACGAACCCTTTCCCGCTTGGTCCCATGTTCTCTCCCGGCATAGCGAGTATCCCTGTTTCCTCAAGCAGAAACTTCACGAATTCAAACGAGCTCCCGAATGAATCGGGAATTTTGGTCCAGATGTAAAATGTAGCACCGAAGTTGAAACTTTCAAGTCCGCTTTTTGTAAGGGCATCTTTGAATGTTTTCACTCTATCGCGGTATATCGCTCTTATTTCGTCGTTTATTTGCCAATAGCTATCTATCGCGGTTTTTGCTGCCGCCTGCACTGCCCTGAAAACGCCTGAATCAATGTTTTTCTTAAGGGCTGAGAGCGCAAAAATAGCGTCGCTATTGCCCACCACGAAACCTATCCGCCAACCACTCATGCTGAAAGTTTTGGAAAGCGAGTGAAATTCAACTGCCACATCCAAGGCTCCATCTATCTCAAGTATCGAAGGTGGCGGTGATGAAAAGTAAATCTCGTTGTAAGATGCATCGTTGGCTATAAGGAAACCTTTTTCATGAGCTTTTGTAACGAGTTTCTCGTAAAATTCCTTGGTTGCAACCTGTGTGGTCGGGTTGTTTGGGTTGTTAATGAAAAGAAGCTTCACATTATCATCGAGTGTCGATAAATCGGGGAAAAAATTGTTATCCTCTGTGAGCGGCAATTCTTTCGGGATTCCGCCGGCAAGAACGATACCTGCTCTATAAACTGGGTAGCAGGGTTCTGTGTAAGCTCCAATGTCCCCACTGTTTAGAATAGCGTTCGGAAGATGAAATATTCCTTCCTTGGTGCCAATAAGAACGAGTATGTTTTTTTCGGGGTCCAGTTTTATTTTGTATCTTTGCAGGAAAAATCTTGCGAAGCTTTGCCTTAATTCTCTCTCGCCGGTGTACGATGGATAGTTGTGCGTTTTTGGATTGGCAAGCGATGCTACAAGTGCCCCCTGAATCTCTTTTGGAGGTGGAAAGTCGGGGTCGCCGACTCCCATGTCTATTATGGTTCTGCCAGCTCTTTTGAGCTTTTCCTTTAACGAATCGAGCTCCGCGAACGGGTATGAAATGAATTCCCTGAGTTTTTCGTTCATAAATTTCATAGCAGAATTAATTTTTTCTCGCAATGTTAATAATATAAAAAAATGGCTGGTCAGCAAGTTAAGTAACCAGCCAGATAAGTTGAAAATTAGATAGTTAACATCCCTTTCTTTTTTTAGTGATGAATCTTTTTATCCTTCCGTCTTATCCTTTTCCTCAAGTTTCTTAAGGAACTCCCGAAGATGTTGATTTTCCCTTTTGAGATGTTCTATTTTTGTTTGCAATCTTTCCTTTTTGCCCTTTCTGGTTCTTACATGAATATAAAAAAGCGCTAAAAGACCTATAATCTGAAGAACGCAAAAGGGCCATAGTCCCGAGTAACCCTCTGCTTTTGAGAGAATGATTAAAATTATCGAATTCACCATTAATATTATCAGCATTATCTCAAACATTGTCATCCTGCCTTAATATTTTTATACCGTGTTTTTCGAGCTTTTCCCTAAGTTCGGCATTTTCCTTCTGAAGAGCTTCGAACTCAGCCTGAAGTTTTTCGAAGTGTTTGCGTCGCTTTTTTGTGAAAATCCTTCCCAATGCTATTAAAGCTATCGCAGAAACTATCGCCGCATTGAGTCTCACCAGTGGATGGGGGTCCCAAATTACAGCTAAAATGTTGATAATAAGAATTATATATATCCAATATTCCATCTTATTTATTATATCGCTGTTATCATTTTTCTCAATAGTTTTTAATCAAAATTTTATCTTATCGGAAGCTCGACCACCACTCTTGTGCCCGTGCCAGTGCGACTTTGAATCCATATTTTGCCGTTGTGAGCCTCAACAATTTTTTTGACAACCGCCATGCCAATCCCTATCCCCCCCTGTTTGGTGGAGAAGTATGGCTTGAATATCTTTTCCATAACCTCAGGTGGTATCCCTTTACCCTGATCCGAGACTGCGAAGTAAACCCCAATATCCGATTTCCCGGTTTCTACAACTATTTTATCACCACTTTTGCTCGCATCTAAAGCATTTTGAATGAGGTTTTGCAAAACCTCTGTTATCAGAGCCTTATCCGCATAAATCATAGGAAGTGACTCAGCAAGTGAGGTTTCTATCCGTATTCCTCCCGCTCGAGGCTGAATCATCTCGACACCATTTTTTACGACTTTGTTTATGTTTATTCTCTCGAGTTTGGGAGCTGGCAATCGTGTGTAGTCGAGGAAGCTTTTAAGTATCATATCAAGATGTTTTATCTCGTCTTCTATCAGGCTTATTCTGCGTTTTATTCTTTCGTTTTCACCCAGTTCTTCCGATATAAGTTGCAAGTTCATTCTTATTGTGTTGAGCGGATTTCTTATTTCATGGGCAAGCGAACGGGCGAGTTCATGTATTTCGCTGTCCTTCGGGGATTCTAAGATGACTTTTCTCCGGCTTCCGCGAAACAAAAGCCAGCCTAAAAACAAACCGAGAGCAAAAAATATTGCTGCAATTATCATTTTAAAACAGTTAGATGTTGTAACCTAATTCGCGAAGTTTTTTCTTGCCTTCTTCTGTTATCTTGTCTATCGACCATCTCGGCTCGAATGTTAACTCGACCTCGACATCCTTTACGCCCTCTATTTGCTTTATAGTTTCGGCTACATTCCGCGTTATAATATGATATATCGGACAACCTGGAACTGTAAGAGTCATGAGGATATGCACCTTGCCCTCGTCTGAAATGTCGATGTTGTATATGAAGCCGAGGTCGTAAACATTAACAGGGATTTCTGGGTCGTAAACATTCCGAAGTGCTGCTATTATTTTTTCTTTTAAAGCTTCCTTATCCATTTTGCCTCCAAATTTAAAGTATGTAAATAACCGTTAATATTGTTGCTACCCACAGGAGTAAGTTAATGATAAAAGGCGTATCCGAAAGAACAAGTTTTTCTGGCTCCTCGCCTTTGCCGTCAATGTGGACTAAGTAGAAATAGCGAAAAATGCCATAGATAACGAATGGTAGCGAAAATCCAAGGTATGGTGTGCCGAAGTTTTTAATAGTAGTGGGTGAAAAAACATACAGGGAGTATGCGGTAAGCGTTGCCGCTGCCTCGATGGTAAGAAGCTGGTCCAAAAAATTTATGTCATAGAATTTCATTACGGTTCGGCTTAGGTGCTGGTTTTCATTAGTTATTCGCCAAAGTTCCTGCCTTCGTTTCGCGGTCACCATAAAGAGGGCGAGCAAGCTCGTGCAAAGTATGAGCCAGTTCGAAATAACCACCGATAGCACTACTGCCCCAGCAGCAGCTCTTAGAAGAAATCCTAATGCGATAACCAAGATATCTACTATAACCATGTGTTTAAGCCATACGGAATAAAGGAGCTGGAGAATAAAGTAGGAGAGGGCTATCAAGAACATTCCCCTACCGAGCGTATAAGACCAGATGAGCCCAACCGCAATTAGTATTACCATACTTACCCATGCGAGCCATAATGGCAACTGTCCTGAGGGAAGCGGGCGTTTTCGCTTCTGCGGGTGAAGCCTGTCGAATGGAAGGTCGGCGATGTCGTTGAGCATGTAAACTCCGCTCGATAGTATGCAAAAAGCCCCAAACGCAGAAAGTGAAGTTAAAAATTTTTGTGGATTTAAAAATTCCTGCGAAAAAATAAGCCCTGCAAAAACGAAGACATTCTTAGTCCACTGAATCGGGCGCATCGAACGAAGGATAGCTTTAAGGTATTGTTTCAGCATGTTATTGTTTCTCCGTTTCGTTTGTTTCCGGCTTTCTGGCGATAACCCCTATGGAAAGCGTTGTGTAACAGAAAAGCCTTTTTCGCCTTAACTTTTCACGCAGATATTTCCTCAACTTCCAGAGCACAGGGACTTTAAACGGGTATAACGGGAGCTTAACGCCAAATTTCCAGAGTATCTCGCGAAATGCTCTATAGAAAAATGATGGATACATCCAGTCACCGTAGAAACCTATTGGCTCGAACCCATGCTGGCGCAAAATGTTTTCAAGCTGTCCGAGCGAAAATTCAGTTTCCCAGCCCGCAAACCACGCATCGAGGGCGATAAGTATGTGTTTGACTACTGTGTAGATATGCCATCTTTGCGGAACATCTATTATGGCTATTCCACCGGGTTTTAATACGCGATAGTTCTCCTTTAAAATTCCTGATGGGTCCCGGAAGTGTTCGAGAAGTCCTTGATGGAATACCACATCAAACGAGTTATCTGGAAACGGCAGCGCGAAAGCATTCCCCTGAACAGGTAAGACCTTTGCCCTCGATTTTTCGTTCAAATTTTTTATTATTTCCATCGCGGCGTCGGCATAGTCGAGCACCACCACATTAGCCCCAGATTCTGCTAATGTAAAGCTATCCCTTCCCGTTCCTGCGCCTATCTCAGCTATCCACTTGCCATTAAGGTCTGGCACGAACTCTGAAAGCGCAGCGACTATCCTGCCCGAGGTATCGTAAATCTGGCTGGGGTCCTTTTTCTGAGACCAAAATTTTTCCCAGTGACTTCTTTCGCTTGTCCTTGCCAATAAATTCTCCTTTCTATTACTGCCATCTACGGAAAATAAGAGTAAGAACCAAAGTTAAAATTATGGATAGCAAAATACATGTCATTATGGGAAAGTAAAATACAAAATTCTTTTTTCGGATGACTATGTCGCCTGGAAGATGTCCTATAGGTGTTTTTGCGAAAACCCAAACGAGCGCTGCGATAAGTATTATTATAATGCCTATTATGAAAAGTATTTTCGATAGTTCCGATAGCATATTAAAAATATTATCCACAAACCAAGTTTGTCGCAACAAGTATTGGCTGTTCTTTTTCGGATAATTAAATTTATCTTGACTAAGTTTTAGTTGTTTCTATTTTGGCAAGCGAAGGTTAAAAAGAGGCGATAAATATGGTGAAATTACTTTTAGCATTGCTCGTTATTGACGCGATATTGATAGTAATATCGATTCTTCTTCAGCCGAGAAGCCAATACGGTGTTGGCGCTACATTCGGCGGTGGCGGGTATGCTACCGAGCTTTTCGGTGGCAGAGGTGGGATGGCGTTTCTAACCAAAGTTACTGCCGTTCTTTCGATAATCTTTTTGATTCTTATTTTTGCGCTTAATCACTATCTTGCCTCGCCATCGCGTCCACGACCGATGATGGAAAGGGAAGCCGCGCCTACTGTGCCTATGACTCCTGAAGAGGCTGCACCTGTGCAGGGTCAACCGGCTGCACCAACTCAACCACCTACTGGTCAGCCCGCTCCAACTGGACAGCCCACGCCATCAGGACAACCCGCTCCCGCTGGTCAGTAAAGTTTTTTGTGATGCTTAGAACTCTAACCTCGATAAGCATAATTATGGGGGAGAATGTTCCCAAAAGTTTTGCCCAAAGTGATTTATTCGAACTTGAGGAGCAGTGTCTTGCGCCGTATGCGTGTTATAGCGCGAAAAGCCGGGGCAGACATTATCCTGAGCCACCCCACCCGTATCGCCCGCCGTTCGAGCGCGACCGCGAACGAATAATTCATTCAACGGCTTTCAGAAGGCTGCAATATAAGACTCAGGTCTTCGTTAACCACGAGGGCGACCATTTCCGCACCCGAATGAGCCACACTATAGAGGTGGCGACCATAGGGCGTGTTATAGCGCGAGTGCTTAGGCTTAATACTGACCTCGTCGAAGCTATATCGCTTGCCCATGACCTTGGACACACCCCATTCGGGCATACTGGCGAGGAAGTGTTGAATGAACTAACGAGTGACATCGGCGGATTTGAGCACAACAGGCAATCGTTGCGCATAGTGGAGTATCTTGAGAGAAAATACCCTGAGTTTCCGGGATTAAACCTTACTTATGAGACGAGGGAGGGTATAGAAAAGCACTTCACGCCTTACGACCATCCCGGCGAGAGAACACTTTTCGGTGAATCAACTAAAATGCCATCTCTTGAGGCGCAGGTAGTAAATATTGCGGATGAACTTGCCTACACATACCATGACATCGATGACGGCTTATATTCGGGAATATTGGTTCCTGAGGAGCTCGAACGAGGTTTTCCTCTTTTTGGAGAGATATCAAAGCGGGTTAGGAAAATGTATCCCGGCGTGGATGACGAGATATGGCGCTCGTTGTGCATAAAAGAGCTAATAAATACGCTCGTTACTGATGTTATCGAGGAATCGAAGCGAAGGATAGAGAAAGTAGCTCCTGAATCAGTGGATGATGTCAGAGCCTATCCTGAGCAATTGATAGGTTTTTCGGATGAAATATCCGAGCAAATGAAGTACGCGAGCAAATTCCTCTTTGAAAATCTTTACAGACACTATAAAGTATTAAGAATGAGTATGAAGTCGAGGTTCATAATCGAGGCGCTATTTAAGGCATACTTGGAGGAGCCGCGCCAATTGCCGACTACATCGCGGAAAAGGCTTGAACACGAGCCAATAAAAAGGGTAATAGCGGATTATATCGCAGGAATGACGGATAGATACGCAATGCTTGAGTACAAAAAACTTTTTGACCCATACGAAAGGTTGCTTTGAAAGGAAAGGTTGCTATGGCGAAGAGGAAGAAAATAGATCGACACGAGCTTAAACGCGACAGATTCATGGAAGATATAATAAAGATTTATACTGCCGCCAAGGAGAATCCGCAGAAGTTTATAACATACGCTGTCGTGGTTGTGGCGGTTGTGGCTGCTATTTTCGGTTATCTTGGATATAGAAGCAAACATAAGAAGGATGCACAGGAAAAGCTTGGCTTGGTATATATTATGATGGGCGCGGAGCAGTATCGTGAGGCTTTCGACACGCTTCAGTCATTGGTAAACAACTACGGCAACACGAAACCAGCGAAGACTGCGACATACCTTCTGGCTCATCTTTACTATGCGTTCGGATATCTCGATTCGGCTATTGCTCTGTATCAACGGTATCTATCTTTTGAGGACAAGGATTCCGACCTTGCTGCTGCCTCGCTTTTTGGTTTAGGTGCGATATATGAGGACAAATCCCGATATGATGAGGCTATTTGCTACTATAAGCAGGTTGTAGACAGTTATCCCGATTTTTTCCGTGCTGATGAGGCTATGGCTTCTATGGCGCGATGTTACGAGCTTAAAGGTGACCCCATGACAGCACTTAAAATTTATCAGGAGTTTTTAGTTAGATATCCTGAGAGCACGCTTACGAAACGCGTTAAGCTTTTCCTTGCGCGCCTTGAGGCTAATTTGACACCGCAAATAGAGTCGCAAACTTTAACCAAGAAACCCGAAGGATAGACCAATGAAAGAGCCATTCAACATATTTGACGATTTCGTTCCTAAAGGGGAGAAATCCAAAGCTGGCGCCGAAACCCCAGAGCTTGAGCACGATGAGGTGGAGGAGGGCAAGGCGCTGGCGGTATTGGCTTATATACCCATTCTATGTTTTATTCCTTACTTTCAGGGCAGAAACAACAAATTCGTTTTCGAACACGCCAAGCAGGGGATAATACTGTTTTTGTTCGAGGTTATAGCTCTTCTTGGGGCACTTTTCTGGAAAGCAGCGCTGTTTCTTGCGGCTATAGCCTCGCTTGTTGGCGTTGTGATAGTTCTTCAGGGAAGGTTGTGGCGAATACCATTTATCGGAGTGCTCGCGGAAAGACTTCAGTCGGAAGCGGAGACTGAGAAGGGTGAGGAAGGATAGGATTTACCTTATATTTTAGGCCGTAGAAGTGAGCGTAATCTTCTCGAAACTACCTTAGCTCTTTCTTGGATGAAAGCTTCGTAATCATTGTTGAAGATCCCAAATTTTTCAGCATCGTTAATGAAATGTGATCTAAGTGCTTTCTCAATATCGTCATTCTCTCTCATAAATTCTCTTATGTATTTCGATGGGGGTTTAGCCCCGATTACTCTTTTGTTTAAGTAATCATCGACCAAAATTATATTCAAAATCACATTTGCTTTATCATCATTGATGCCTTTTCTCCTAAGATAAGCCCGCGGGAAGAAATGATGATAATTTCTACTATTAGCTCGTCTAAGCCATGAATTGTCAAGCCTTATTGATGAGTTGTTTCTTAGATTTAGGGGATTATTAGCTGCGTAAACACACAGCAATGCTTTACAGTATGCCTCGGAGGTGCTGAATCGTTTTTCAATTAAATCTTCAAAGCTAATTTTAAGTTCTTCTTCTGGATAATCAGGCGGTTCGTTATTGACAATTTTGTCCATTTTTAGTAAATCTTGTTCGATTTTTGCGGGAACACCACTTGTAAATCGATTTGTTAGTGAAGCCCAATAGAAGTATTGTGTGAGAAGTTTGGTTTGAATATTATTTGTAGTTTCGCTTCCGTTTTTCTCATAATTTTTTATAAAAAAGTACGAAAATGGTACTAATAGGGAATAATAAGGCATAAGGCTCGAGACTGGCACTTTTATGCTATTTCTCAAAAAATCGACCGCTGGGAATATCCCTCTTTCTTTTACTATGTTCCATGATTCTATAACATCGTTTTTATTCAGTCTTAATATTTCTCTCTTTGATACTTTGTTTTTGATATATGCTGCGATGCACTGTAGGACAACAGATTCAGGGATAGTATCATAGTTTGAATCCTCTAAATCCTTACATTCACCATTACTGTTGATTAATCTTTCGTATTCCTTGGATAAATCGAAATTCCTTGTTTCATCGTAAGTTTTAGCTACCATTATTTCAAATAGAGTAAGTACTGTGCCGCCTGTATTTATTCTTGTGAAAATGGTGCATGCTATATCTAACGGGCAATCTGTTAGCTCGACAACTGGGATAGAATAGTTAATTATCCTGTTTTTATATGTTTCAATAAGGTCCGCCTTGTGTTCACCGTATTTTTTGAACAATAGCGTTAGCTTTGATTTTAAAAGTTCATAAAGTGTCACATAGGTAAAATCATTATTTTTTTCTGTAGTAACTATATCCTCATCTGTGTTAGGTGGAAGTGACAAGTTTAAGTATATATCTTTATAATCAATCGGTTTTTGATTTTCTTTTGCAACAATGGCTCCCTTTTTTATCGCGAAAAGAGATGTTAATCGTTGCTGTCCGTCCAAAACATAGTAAATGTAATCTCCTTCTTTTGGTTCTGGTAAATTTATGTTGCCAATATTCCTCAGTGACCTTAAACGATCTTTTGTTTTCCACAATATAAGATTACCTATCAGATTCCCTTTTAACAAGCTCTAGAACAAGGAAGCCCGTTTTACCCAAACCCCCCCCAACACGCGACC
>JAGGRZ010000153.1 GCA_021159335.1 bacterium | reverse complement strand
GAGAACGCGGTGGTTGTCAATGAGGATTTTTTGGTGTCTGAGAAAATGCTTGACGGGGTATTTATGAGCAATAGAATTTTGTTAAGAGGTAATGATAGATTTTGTGGGTGTGGACATTAGTGTGTTAAGTATATAAAAAATATTTATGTCTTAAAAGCAGAATATTTGGTTCTATGAGAAGATTATGTAAGGGGGGAAAGAAAAGTGGTTCTAGTAAAAATGCTAAAGTCATATTGTTTATCCTCAAAGATAATTATTTCGATATTGGTATTAATTGCGCTATCCAATACTAATGGTTGGATTTTATCTTTCTCTGGCTGTTCTTATATGGGACTTAGTGAAACTTATGCTTGCTTCTATAATATACCTTCTATGTCCGAATCTCTTTGTTTTGAAGGAATTCATCCATTAATAAATTGGAGTCCAAGTGGCGAATTTTTCTGTGGTCTGCCAATAGTAACAAGCACAGATACACTAATTGGGGTATACAGAACGAGAACCTTTGAACCAATAGCTTCTGGATTTGTCTGTTGGCTTGATTTCATTCATGGTGACACATTAGTTTGTGTTACACCGGATTCAATAAATCAAAAGATTTACTTCCTCCCACCCCCTGATTTCAGTCGCATAGTTGATTCAGTTGTTTTTTCTGATACTGTTTTTAGGGAATTAGCTGGCGTAACTTATGACGGGAGGTTCTGGCTATTTCTTTGCGAATTCGAGCGCCCTTATCTTTTTATGCTATATGATCGGTCTTTTGACTCTTTATGGTTTATAGAGGATTCATCTAATAGTTTCTACCTATCAAAGAAAGGATTTTTAGTCGCTCCTAAACAAACAAGTTTGACAAGCGGTAGATGGCGCTATAAAATAGATATAATAAACTTATATCATCCTTCAGACACTGTGTCATTTACCGATATGATAGGCTCTATGCCACTATTAGCAGGGGATTTATTTCCTAACATAATAGCTTTTTCTAATAATGATTCTATTGTTTACATTCCTTTTCTGTATTCCGACGCATCGGATAAGATAGGTATTTTTATGTACAATATATTCGACAGAACCTACATAGACACTGTTGACTCCGAAGAAATTTATCAGGGCTCATTTCTTGGCATATCAAACATGGCCGTAACTCAGGACGGTAAATATGCAGTTTTGAGTTTATCATACTGGGCAACTGCCCATCCATATATGATAGCAGATCGCACGATATTGTATGATTTAGTTAATCATCATCACATATATACTATTGACACAATTTGCAGACTTCCGTCTCTTTCCATAAGTCCTATTGATCTCAACTTATCAAAAGTGGTGAGCTTAGAGTCTGAAAATAATATTAAATCCTATGTTTCGCTTCTAAATGATGCTATTCTGCTTTTTTGCCCCGTTAAAGCAACTTACAAATCCTTCTCCCTCCTCGACCTCACTGGCCGCACCGTCCACCGCTGGCAAGTCGAGCCAAAAGATGGCGACAAAATAATCCTTCCCCTGCCCGAGGGGCTACCTAACGGCGTTTACCTGCTTAGGGCTGGAAGCGGGAAAATAGTCGGGAAGGTGGTTTTGGTGAGATGAGCGGTTGGTTTAACAAAATGTTTTTCCTGCCTTTCAATTAAACTTATATTTCACAAAAAAGGAGGCAAAGGTGGGGCAGACTATCATCGAGAAGATTTTCGCAGCAAAAAGCGGCAAAACCTCAGTATCCCCGGGTGATGTGGTATGGATTTTCGTAGATGTCCGCAGCGCGCGCGATTTCGGCGGTCCTAATGTCGTAAAAAATCTCGAAAAATATTTCCCCAACACCCCGGTTATCGACCCGGAGCGGACTGTTTTTACATTCGATACCGTTTCGCCGGCGAATAACATTCAATACGCAGAAAATCAGCAAAAAGTAAGACAGTTCGCGAGAAAATTTGGAATACCGCTTTACGATGCCGGACACGGAATAGGCAGCCATGTGCTTATTGAGGAGGGCTGGGTGAGACCGGGGATGACAGTCGTAGGGACCGACAGCCATTACAACATAATGGGTGCTATAGGCGCGTTCGGACAGGGAATGGGCGACAGAGATATCGCATTCGCGTTCGCGACAGGGAAAGTGTGGTTCGAGGTGCCGCCAACGGTAAGAATTAATGTTGAAGGCTTTCCGAAAAACGAACTCGTAACCCCAAAAGACTTCGTGCTATTTATGCTTAAAAAATTTGGCTCACACGGTCTTCTCGGAAGAGTGGCCGAACTTTACGGGGATTATATAGATTCCCTCTCGCTCGCAGGAAGAATAACGGTAGCATCTATGGCTACAGAGATGGCGCTTATATCCATCATAATACCCCCCACCAAAGCCCTTCTCGACGAGCTTTCCAAGCTTTCTCCGCCGAGATGGGAATTCGAGCCTATACATGCAGACCTCGATGCCAAATACGAAGACGAAATAACGCTTAATATAACTGAGCTTGAACCTCTTATAGCGGCTCCCTATTCTCCTGATAATGTTCACACTGTGAAAGAACTGGCAGGGACCAAGATAGACACTGTTTTCATTGGAAGCTGCACTAACGGTAGGTTCGAGGACATTTCCGCTGCGGCGGACATCATAAGCACTGAAGGAATAGCTGAGGGGATAACGATGAAGGTGGTTCCTGCGACGAGGCGTGTAACAGGAGAACTTCTGCTTTCAAGCAAGTTCAGGGCACTTTTTGAGGCAGGCGCTATAGTATCGCATCCAGCATGCGCAGGTTGTGCTCAGGGACAGATAGGAATGACGGGAACCGGTGAGGTGCAAGTATCGACTGGAAACCGTAACTTCAGAGGAAAGCAGGGCGCGGGACAAACATACCTTGCAAGCCCCGTAACCGCTGCATTAGCAGCAGCAAAAGGGAAATTGTGGTTGCCCTGACCATGAGTGGTGATAAACAAGACTAAACTTTATGGCGAATAGGAAAGACCGTTTCGCTCGATTTTGCTTGTTTCTTGGAATCGCCGGGATAGTCGTTTCGTTCCTGATTTTCAGACCTTCGGATATTAGAAATACGCTCATAACTCGAAAGCAAGCCATATCAAAGGCACTTGATGCGCTGAGATTCACTTACCCCATCGATTCAAAGTTTGAGAAGCCACGCCTTGTGGAGAATAAAATCTACAATGCTTTAAGAATTTATTTTCCCAGCGATTCGGTCAGTGAGCTTGCCGGAAAATTTGATATTTCGCCCTTCACCTGGAAAATAGTCTGGCACGATGGTTCTACGGGAGAAGTGCTCGTTGATGCAGTTTACGCGCGAATAATCCGTTTTCAAGCAACAGTCAACGAGAAAAAGCCACTTTCTGGCACCAAAACCATAACGTTAAAACATCATAACAACAAAACTCTCATATCTCGGTTCTTCGAGGCTATAGGTGATACTGAGCATGGATTTGAATCTGTCGGAGTTTTGATAAATGAAAGTAAAGAGGTTACGGAGAGCACATTTATCTGGGAGAAACCTATCTCCGCGGACAGCGAGATTTGCTTGAGGCGGCTAATATCAATCGTTAGTGGTCGGATAAGTTTATACAAGCTTGAGATAGGCTTTTGCACTAATGGCCTGACTTACCTTCGCGCCGCAGATAGCATTGAGGTTTCCGCTGTAAGACCATCCGAGGAGAGTTTCTCCGCCTTTTTCACAGTAGTCTTCGTGATTTTACTTTTGTTTCTCGTTGCGTTAACGGGGGAGGTTCGCGAGATCAAAAATTTTAGGATTTTCACAAAATATGGTTTTCTGGTTGTGGCAAGCACTTTTATGGCAGCACTGTTTGGCGCCGAAATCAGGACTTTTAGCGATATTTTTGGCATCGATATTCCATATTTGCTCTTTAGAATAGCGGCTCAAACAGTAATGGCAGTCGCTGCGCTTTGGGCGGGACAGAAAGCTGGATTCTTAGTTGAATTCGCGCAAGACCATGACAAATCTCTTTTGTCAAAATTCACGAGCCCTAACGCTATAAAAGGCTATGTGGCGGGTTTTGGGCTTTTAGGATTATCGATTTTTGCTACTGCGGTTTATTCGAGGCTGAATCTTGGGGTGGGTGAGAGCTTCTATGTTACAAAGCTTGCCAATGCCTTTTCACCTGTGGTTTTCTCGTTTTTCATGGCGCTTTCAGCTGCGCTTTCGGAGGAGGCGATGTTTCGGTTTTTCACGATAAACTCGCTTTTCAAGCTTATGCGGAAAGTATGGGTCGCCGTGGCGCTATCTGCGCTTATATGGGCTGTCTTCCACACATTCGGCAGACTAACTCCGCAAACTTTTTTGTTTTTCCTTGATGGAGTGATACTCGCCCTGACCCTATATTATTACGGATTCTTTGCAGCAGTTATAGCACACTTTTCCCTCGACGCTGCCCTTATGGCGATAATCCTCGCTTACCTTCGCAATCCCTTTGCTTTGCTGGTCATTTTTGTGGCACTATCACCGCTTTTTTTGAGTAGATTAACGCGAACGAAGAAACCCGAGTTTCTCATTGCCGATGATGCTTCTTCGGAGACATAAATTTTACCTATGAAAATTTGTCTTTTAGCGCTAAATTTTGTTTATGATAGTCAAACTTATAAATTACACTCCCAAGCCTATTGAGACAGCTTTTACGGCTGCGCGGACCTGTTATTCGTCCGAGGGACCAGCTTCGATATGGAGCAGAGCTAAAGGCGATTCAGAACCAGCTATCACCCGCGACAGGATGCACTCACTTCTGGATAGAGTCATTGCATCAGGTCACATGTCAGTTCTGGAGCATATAAACTTTACATTTTCCATCGAGGGTTGCTCGCGAGCATGCTCACACCAGCTCGTAAGGCACAGAATAGCGAGTTATTCACAACAATCGCAGCGGTATGTCAAACTTAAGGAGAGAAATTTTGTTATCCCGCCGACCATAAGAGGAAACGATGAGGCGAGGGCAATATTCGAGAAGTTCCTTGATACCGCGAAGCTTACCTATGAAAAACTCGTCGAACTTGGGATACCAAAGGAGGATGCGAGATTCGTTCTGCCCAATGCGACGATGACGAATCTCGTTATGACGATGAATTTCAGAGAACTTTATACTGTTTGCCAGGTCAGACTATGCACCAGAGCTCAATGGGAGATACGGGAACTTTTCGTTAAGGTTAAGGCTGAGATAAAAAAAGTCCCCGAGCTTTCAGGACTTGCGGACTACCTTCAGCCCAAATGCATTATTCTTGGCTACTGTCCCGAGGAGAAGAGTTGTGGATTGATGCCATCAAAAAGCGAGGTTATCGGTGAGGGGAAATGACACCCAGGGAATTTATACAATTTTACAAGCAGGTTATGTCACAGTCTCCGCCCATAAGATTCCTTTTTGCAGGCGAGTGTCAGTACATGAAAGAGGTGCTTTTGCGAGGTTTTAAGCGTTCTGTTGCAGGCTTTGAGGACTTTAACCTCGAGACATTCTGGATGGACGATAAACCCGATATTTTCGCGATAATAAATTCGTTGGTTACATTTCCTGTTATGGGGGACAGGAGAATTGTTATACTCCGTGCATTCGAACCTTCCCGTGCCAACGAACAGAGATTCATCTCAAAACTCGCCAGCATGGACTTTCCAAAAACGACTGTGTTACTTGCTGAGTCGAAAAACCCGCCCGACAGAAGAACGAAAACCGGGAAAAACATCGCAAAACTTTTTCAGATATTTGACTTTCCGATGCCGAATCAGCGGGAGATGCTTGAATGGGTGTACTTCTTTGTGATGCGAAACAAGAAAAAGATTACTCCAAAAGCAGCGAATAATCTTGTCGAGAAAGCTGGCGTCTCGCTTCTTGACATTCGCTCCGAGATAGAAAAACTGGTGTCCTATGTTGAGAGCGAGCGAATAGATGTTGGTGATGTCGAGGATGTCGTGAGCCACAGCAGGTCAGCCCATATCTTTCAGTTTTCTAATGCGTTCATCGAGCTCGATTTTAGAAAAGCAACAAAACTTGCCACCGAATTGATGTCCTTCGGTGAAACATATGCGGTAATTCTTTCTTGGATTCGCAGGGGTTTGGGCGACATGATCTGGGCGAAAGTTTCACCGGGTAAACTTGGCGAAAAACTTGGTAGAAGAGCCTTTCTTGCCGAAAGACTTGTCCGTTCAGCGCGAAGGATAGACATTGAACACCTCTTCTCTGCTTTGAAGATTCTTCACGAAGCCGACATGTTAGTGAAATCGGGCAGCGCGGACGAGAAAACTGCAATAGTATGGGCTTTGGGCACCATAGAAAAAGTGCTTTCCACGCGTTAAGCCACAAAAAAGCCCCGCAAAGGCGGGGCAAGAGCGAATGTTGTTGCCAAGCGCACTATTAGTAAGTCTGCCACATCTGAGGCATGTTAAACATTGAGAATCCCATTATACTCGCGATTATAAGTGCTATAACGGCGAGTCCAAGGGCTACTATGGTAAGAATCCCCGTTATCTGGAAAAATGACGATAGCTTGCTTTGATATTCCACCAGATTCTCAGGAGATTTGCTTGCCAGAAGTTCGGTCGCCTTGTTGCCAGCCTGAAGAAGAAGTATGCCGAGCCAGATGTAAATCCACGCCCAAAGGATTCCTACTATAGATATAGCAGTTAACGCACCGGAAATTATCATGATGATTCCTAAAAATTTCATCCAGCCTTTGGACTTGGTCGCAGAAACCACAAGTTGCTCCCAAACTTGATCTTGAAGTTCCATGTTACCTCCTTGCTTGTGAATTTATCGTTTTTATAACATAAATAGATTCAAGCGTGTTGCAAATGAAAATAACGAACTTATATTACTTTGATTTTGCCGAGGAGGAAGGTTATGGATGCGATATACGAGGATGAGGTCTTGCTTCGCGCAATGCAGTTAACACCACGCCAGATAGTCTCGGAACTCGACAAATATGTTATAGGTCAGGACAATGCCAAGCGCGCAGTAGCAATAGCTCTTAGAAACCGCTGGCGCAGAATGCGGGTTAAGGGGGACATTCGCGAGGAGATAAAGCCAAATAACATTCTCATGGTCGGTCCTACAGGGGTCGGGAAAACGGAGATTTCGCGCAGGCTCGCTAAACTCGCTGGTGCACCGTTCGTTAAAGTAGAGGCATCCAAGTTCACCGAGGTAGGTTATGTTGGAAGGGATGTGGACAGTATGATAAGGGAACTTGTTCAGGTAGCCGTTGACATGGTTAAAAGTGAGCAGGCAGCTAAAGTCGAAGCTAAGGCTCGGCAAAATGTTAAAGAAAGAATTCTCGATGCACTTTTGCCAAGACCATCCACCGCGACCAATCTCGAGAGCTACAGCAGAACGAGAAGAAAACTCGAAGAACAACTTGAAGCCGGTTTGCTCGACGACAAAGAGATAGAAGTAAAAGTTAGCGTACCTCCCTTCCAAAGTATCGAAGTTATATCGCAGGCGGGGCTTGAGGAAATAGGCATAAACTTCCAGGACATGCTTAGTGACATAATGGGCAGGAAGAAAAAGACGCGACGGATGACCATTGCTGAAGCAAAAAATCAGCTTCTTCAGGAGGAGATAGAAAAGCTTCTCGATATGGATAAAGTGGTAAGCATAGCCAAAATTCGCGCCCAAGAAGCAGGGATTGTTTTCATAGACGAGATAGACAAAATAGTTGGTTCCAGAGGTGGCGTGGGACCTGATGTTTCCCGAGAGGGCGTTCAGCGCGATTTGCTCCCGCTGGTTGAGGGCACCACGGTAGTAACCAAATACGGCGTTGTAAGGACAGACCATATACTTTTCATAGCTGCGGGTGCATTCACCAACTCAAGCCCATCGGATCTTATCCCAGAGCTTCAAGGAAGGCTGCCCATAAGAGTAGAGCTTTCACCGCTTAGTGCAGATGATTTTAAAAGAATCCTCTCCGAACCAGAGAACTCTTTGATAAAACAATATCAAGCTATACTCGCTACCGAGGGCATAGAGCTCACATTTACTGATGGCGCGATAGAGGAGATAGCCAAAATAGCCTACGAAATAAACCAGCGAACCGAGGACATAGGTGCCCGAAGACTTCACACATCTATGAGCTTACTTCTTGAGGACATATTGTTCGATGCGCCCGATATCGCCCCCGCGAAAATTAAAATAACCAAAGCCATGGTCAGAAAAAAGCTGGGTCACATAGTTGGGGACGAGGATTTGATGAAATTCATATTGTAACGGCATGGATTAAAAAAGCCGGCGGCACTAACGCCACCGGCCCAGCCCACCATATGCACAAAAAGTAGTGGAAATATGTTCGGTGCTATGTTTTTTGTCCTATTGCATCCTTACCACCACCGAGCGAACCTCATACTTCTTGCCCTCATCGTCGGTGGCGATAACTTTATACACATAGCTTCCGTTGGCTATTCCGTCACCGGATTTGTCGTTTCCATCCCAGCCGAGTGAATGATAGCCCGGTGTCGTGGGACCGTCGAATGTTGCGACCAATCTTCCGCGCAGTGTGTAAACCTCAATCTTAACCGACTTCATTGGCCTTAGCAACGTGTATATGAACTCGGTATAATTCTTGAACGGGTTGGGGTAGTTCATCACATCTATAAGAGGGTTCCCTTTGCCAACTATGACCTCAACTTTGGCTACATTGTCGGTTTCGGTTATTTCGCCTATGGTTGAGTCAGGGTCAACAAGCACGAAAAGCTTTTGATAATACTCAGTCACAATGAACGGGAAGGATACTGTTGCTACGCTGTCTCCTGACGGCGAAAGTGTGCTTATTATCTGGTCGTCTCCCACCGGTGTGCCATCCATTGTAATGAGCCTTACCGGAATGTTATCGACCTTCATGTTGCCGCTGTAGTGAATCGTAGCATTTATGGTTATCTCGTCGCCCAATCCGAATGACTCAGGGGTTATGGCGATATCACTTTGGGTTACAGCCATATTAGCACCGTAGTAGAGCGTTTCGGGGTCTATCTCGACGAACCTTTCGCGAGTCTCGCTTGTGATTCGTTCTAGACCCTCGTATGGACCATAGAACTTGGATAGAGCAGCGTAGCAAAGCTCAAGCGTCCTATGGATTTCTGTCGTGGGAACAGACAGCTTAACTGGCACAGCCAACTTCTGACCCGGCGCCACATCGGGAAGGTGAATCGTTAGCTTCTTTGTCGTCGGGTCGAATTCGTGTTCGTAACTTGCGAGAAGCTCGCTGAACTGCGCATCCCTGCCTATCTCGAGTATTAACACGGGGTCTGCAGCGAGGTCATTGCCAATGTTTCCAGCGTTTATCGTAACTACAAGCTCGTTGTCGCCCTGCCTCAAAGTGAATTGACCATCCTCACCGACTGGAGTGCCGTTAACTTCGGTAATCTCCTTAAGCGGTATAAGTGAGGGACCCTGGGCAGCAATGTAGTAAGACCATCCACGCCCCTGTCGCTCGCGTCCAAGCCAGTCGTTGTAGCGAATAAGCGGATGAGTTGAAACCAGAAGCCTATCGGTCCCGAAGGGCGCGTCCACGACGGCTTTAACCATGAACCAGAAGTAGTTGTGGTCTTCGCCAGGGAAACTAACAAGTTCTGTCGGAATACTTATGGAAAGCACATTCCCGCTAAACGAACCGGTCATGGGAGAGTAAGCTGTGTCGAAGCGCTCCGGCTGAGGGTAACCGTATGTCCACTTTGCCTGAACGGGCGTAGGAACTGTTATATAGCTTTGAAGCGTATCCTGGAACTCAATAAGCCGCGCAGGAGCTATAACGAATTTAGGTCTGTTGTTTCCGCTCCATCTAACGACGGCGAATTTTGCTCCAGGAACTGTGAATGATGTCCACATTCCGCTGCCGTATGGCTCGTCATAACTGCGAACTTTTGCTCTAACAGTGAATGGTATGTCGTAAACTCCGATAGGCAAGTTGGGGTCGACGACGAAGTGATATATGAAGTAAACCCTTCTTGAGCTCTGGACCTCAGGTATCATGGCTGAGTAGTCCGGGTTGCCTATTCTGAACAACATCTCGTGTTCCGAAGGATTGAACCGCCAGCCAGCTCTCATCGTACGCGGGTCGTCGCCGGGAATCCATTCGCCTGTAGTTTCGTCCAGATGAGCCGGCACGAACGGTCTCGGATACGCTGAATACCACAGGACGGGATATGTAGCGCCGAGTGAGCTTAGGTCAGGCACGAATGTGATGCTATCCCATATGTCGCCACTACCATTGTCCACCTCGACTATCATCGTGAAAACCGCACCTGTGTCGGTTTTAGGATAACCAGCTTCGCGGAGGAAGTGGGAATCGGGCAGTGAGGCAGCCCAGGGCAAAGCGGTAAATATTCTTTCGTCGCGTGTTGGGTCCACGCGCGCATGAGTTATAAGGTCGGGCGAGAACAGAGAGAACGGGTCTCTTCCACCTACTTGAACAGTAACATTTATAGCGCCGTCACCGGCTGAGTTGACCCACGGGTCAAAGGCGGCATCGAATCTGTGAGGCTCGTTATAATCGCGAATCCTGTAACGAAGGTAAATGGTGTCCGGATAAAGCGACACAACCGTGGGGGTCACATTTCTTGAGATGTATATGTGATGTCCCTTGGCTTCGGCGAATAGAGCATGAGACCATTGTACCCACGGCGAGCCGCCGAATATTTCCTCGTTAACCAATACAGCGCCTTCGTTAATCTTAACTGGTCCCTCTTTGCCGTTTCCGTGCCATATAACGCGCAACGAAAGATGAGTCTCGCCAAGTTTTTCTGGAACATCGTCACCATAAGTTGAGTCGGCGCCGGGACACCAACCAACATGTGGGCGCGCAAGTTCACCCTCAATAGTAACGCTCGTATCCCATGGATTGGTCGCGAAAATAGCCTCCGCATCCTCGCCATTCCCGGGTGGGAACCTGTCGTGAAGATAGCCCGTGCGGGAAACGAATCTGTCGCCGTAGTCGTCGCGCCAGTCATCCACGCCATCTCCATTATCATCATCGAGAGCAGGCGGTATAAGTATCTGTGGGCAGTAAAGTTCGTACTTAAACGGATATTCAACCATAAACGGCTCCGTGGGAACATGGGGATTGGTGTCGATAAGTGTGATATATTCCGGGAAAATCTTCGACCAATCCGGGCTACCGTCAGAGTTCCTCGGTATGTCGATACTATAATTTCCTATTCCCTTCGGAATTGTCACCACCACATAGCCAAAAACGCCGTCGCCAAGAGTGTCGGGCGTCATTGATGTTCTCGTCCAACCTCTATCCCACGGGTCAGCATAGTTATACGAGAATCTTCCAAGGTCGTAACCGACATTAGCAATCCAGTAGTATGTGTATTCCGTAGAAGCGGTGACTTTAAAGTCTATGTATGCTGTTCCGTTTGAGGGCAGTGCCTGTAGTTCGCTGCCAGTTGATGGGTCAGTAATCTTGTAAACCTGATTAACATACTCAAACTGGAGCGGGTTGGGAAGCGGCGCATAATATGTATAGCTGACCCTTATTGGCACTACTCTTCTCTGACCCCATATTGTCTTGTAAGTTATTTTGCCGTAAAGCGTATCCTCAGGCGGCGGGAACGGTGATGTCATAGTTGGTTCGTGTCCACCAAGGTTCAAAACTGCAATATAAGCGCGCCTTGGATAAGGTATCACGCCCCAGTCAGTTTCAATAGTATCGCCGGGAGCGGGTCTGTAGCTCGTGTCAGCGACAAATCTGAATCCCTCGTATGAACCGTGTCTCATCTTAATCATCCTTACGAAAACCACATTATCAGATGCATCTCTTTCCATCCACCAGCGCCAGTTGGGGTAATAGTAGCCTGTGTCTGAGGGTGGCCTGTCGCCAGGGTCGAGTCCAAGGTGATGTGCGGCGCCGATAGCCATATCAATTAGCGGTGGCGGGTCAATCCATAGCTCCCAGCTTGCATAAGGGTCAAACCACTGATGACCACCTACCTGCCCTACATTCCACACCAAGCGCCAGGCTCTTATAAGGTCGCCGGGGTCTGTAACCTCGAAAACTCCATCGCCGTCGCTGTCAACCGGGCGAATGCCATCGTGGTCTATGTCCTCATAGCTGTTGCTCCATGGATTGAACCAGTAAACCTGAACGAGTTGAACAGAATCGGGTCGTGGATGAATAGTGGAGAAATCAAGCCATGCGTCAGGGTCACCGTCACCGTCAATGTCATATTCGACAGTAGTTGGGAATCCGGGCGTTGAGTCTGCGGTTCCGCGGAGAACATCGACAAATCTTCCTCCCGGTGTGCGGATTATTGGTATCTCGCTTGGACCAACCCAATAAATAGGAACATCAAGTGGCACGAGCTGAACATACTTTGTCTCGAGCGCAGATGTGCGCTCTTTGTTCTCCATGGTACAGAAAATCTTAAACGGCTGGAAATACTCGCCGAGAATGTTTTTCCAATTCAGGTCGGCATCGGCTATAATGTGCGCACTGAAAAGAACTCTTGCCCACAGGTCGTGACGGTAGTCTATGTCGCGGCGGTTGCAGCTACTCTCATAAAACCTTGCAGTTCCAGTGCTGACGCTAAGATAGTCGCTCGTCAGCGTGCCGGTTCTTGGGTCCGTGTAAGGGGGTGTGCGAAGCCTGTATTGTATTACGGTAGTAGCACCGGGCGCTACTGTTCCAATGTTCCAGTAAATAGTGTTGCCGGAAACCGTCGGTGAGGGTCCGCTGGGGCAGTCGACATAGTCGAGGTAACTATTTTTATACTCGTAGACCACCGTATTGGTGAGGTTCTCGTCCCACAGGTTCCTTATTCTGACAGTTATGGTTACGGTAACGGAGTCATCAGCTGGAATGGCGAAGGGTGCGACATGCGTTGATTCTGGTAGCACCACGGGGCTGTGGATTTTTCGCTGATGGAGCATTTTGTGGCAGAAGCCGTAAAGTATGCCGTTAGCGGTCCAAAGCCACTGCGTATGGTCTGATGTTTGAACTGCGCCGGCGGCGGGGATTCCCGCGACCAAAACAATCTTCCCGCCATGAGCATCCGGACCAGTTATCTCTATAGCTGCGGGTTTACCCACATCGGTAGAATCCCAGGCTGATGTATAGGTCAGAATGGTATTATATCTCGTCGAAAGCGTTGGTGCGCCGACTGTGTATATGCCACCTGACTGCCACACGAAACCAAGAGGGTGCGAGGAGTCGATAACAGCGACAGGGGCTATCTGGTCGGGCATAGGACCATTAACCCTATCGGTAAGGTCGACAGTTCCGACTGGAATTAATCCGAGCGCTTCGAGCAAGTATCCACCGTTGCCCTCGGCGTAGACTATTCCACCATCCTCGAGGAAGTCCTGTATTGCCGTCGCGAGTGATGGATATGTGGTTGCTACATCTCTTATATAATCGCCGCCGTCGATGCCGTATTCTATGAATGATGGTATAACGAGCACTCTCGTGCGCCAGTCTATGGATGATGCCAACGATGAGTCGTAAACATAAAAAGCCCAATCAGGAAGGTGGTCTGGAACGAACCTTTGCAGGATGTTCCTGAAGTAGGGTGCCTCCCATGTTACGGACTGTCCTAAAGGGTCTGTGATTGTGCTTTTAAGAACGGCTATGGCTTTGTAGCCGGGGACGGAAATAGAATAAGCTCTGTTTACCCTATCGATGTCGAATGAGCCGTTCCATGTTACCGTAAAAGTGTTTCTCGTTATCGAGTCAGGATACACGAATGAGCCTCTCATAGAACCCGACGCGATCCATAGTATTGGCAGCTCGCCGTATTCGTAGCCGAGTTTTGGGTCGACATTGCCCGTTCTTATCCATTGGTTTTCAGTAGCCACGCGCCATGCGAAAATGTAAGCGTTGGTGATGTTGGATTGACTGCTGTCGAGGGGAATTTCAACGACACCTGCCGTTGAGATGGTTAAAACTGCCATTATGATAATGGCAGCGGAGAGAAACTTAGACATAACTCCCCCTCCTTTCCTAAATTGATTAGCTTCCTTGTATTAATTTTACATAAAAATATTGCCTTTTCAACAAATATTCTTTTCCCTTCCTTAAATAATTGATGACAAGTTCGCGAAAAAGTTTATAACCTTTTGAAATTAAATGAGATAAGATAGGCATATATCTCTGGATTTTTTGTCAGAAAATATACTTTTCTCCGCTTTCAATAAGAGCTTTAGCTATCCTAACAGCTTGTATCGCGCCTGAAACATCGTGGACCCGCAATATATCGGCTCCGAGCATCGCTGCGAACACGAAGGTAACAAATGAGCCGGGGTCTCTCTTTGATGGGTCTTTTTCGTCGGTATAGTGCCCTATAAAAGACTTCCTCGATGTTCCAATAAGTACGGGAAATCCAAGTTCTCTTAGTTTTGGTATGCCCCACAATAGAGCGAGATTGTCCTCAAATCGTTTTCCAAATCCAATTCCGGGGTCAATTATTATGTTTTCCTCAGGAACTCCTGCACGCAATGCTTCCTCGGCGCGGCTTGAAAGCCAGCGGTAAACCTCATCCAGAACATCGTCGTAGTAAGGGTTTTTCTGCATGTCGCGCGGTGTGCCCTTGATGTGGGATATCACTATCTTAACATTATAAGATGCCGCGAGTTCGAACATGTCTGGAGAAAATGTTCCGCCGGAAATGTCATTAATCCAATTCGCGCCGGCTTCGACAGCTTTTCGCGCAACATCCGATTTATAAGTATCTATGGATATGACTGCATCGGGGATCTGAGAACGGATTTTTTCTATTACAGGTATCGTTCTCGCGAGTTCCTCCTCAAGTGGGACAGGTTCTGCTCCCGGGCGCGTGGACTCTCCGCCGATGTCAACTATATTGGCACCTTGAGAGAGAAGACCTATGGCATGCTTAACTGCTTTCTCAGGGTTGAAATACTCGCCGCCATCTGAGAATGAGTCCGGGGTGACATTGACTACTCCCATGAATTTCACGCTTGATAATCCCGAGAGCGCTTTCTTAAGTAGCGTGCCCGAAATTTCGAGGCTCATTGGCCCCCCTTTCTCAAATGCCAAATGCCATAAGAATAAAGCCTACAATAAGTCCGAATGCGAGGTTGAATACTTTAATTTTGAGCGCATCTCCCACGGAAAAGCCGAGTATGGGCAGTAGTCCGTGACCATCCTGAACTATCGAGTTGGTAAGCATTATTGAGAACGGTAATATCCCCTGCGCGAACAAGGTTACGAAAAGAATGTTTGGTCCCGATACCGGCAATATCCCTACCACTGCCGCCACAAGTAAAAGCATATACTTGTTATGCGTTATTATTTGTTCTATGTATATGAATTGCCCTATGAACTTGACGAATAGCAGGCTGATGAAAATCCAGAACACGATACTTACCATGTGCTTTTTTATTATATGACCCCATATGTGCTCTTTTACGAAATGACCAATCGGTATAAGCCTTATGTGAGTTGTGTCTATTTCCGGGTGCTTTTCTATCAAGCATTTTTCGCAAACCCTAAGATTTATCGCTTTAGCCACTGTATCGGCGAGCCATCCGGCGAATATTCCCAGAACAAAAAGGGAACCAAAAAGCATAGAGAGCGTTTTTATGTTGATACTGTTTGACACTGCGAGCTGACTTAGAAGCACGAATGCCTCATCACCGCATGTTGAAACCATGACAGCCACTATAGCACCAAAGCTTGCTATACCAGCCATGTACATGGCATCTATGAAGAATGTCCCGGTGCAGCCCGGCACCGAACCTGCCAGTGAGCTAACAAGATACTGTACCCATCGTCTTTTTACGAAAGCTCTCTCAATAATCTGACCGAACCGTATTACGAGAACCTCTACGAGAACGAAGAGGCAAAATACTATTACTGATATAATGGCGGTCTGAATTAATACTGGTTTAACCCATTGCCACAAAGACATTTTACCCTCCACATGGGTAGAGGAGGCAATTTAGCTCGTTATTCAATGGAGAAGCCGATGGTTTTGTCGCTTTTTTCGCCCGCTACCTTTATCTCCCCAAATTTGGACTCGTACTTTTTGATGTTGTCCTCGAGAGCTTTCATAAGGTTCTTCACATTAATTGGGGTCATTATTATTCTTGCCTGAACCTTCGCTTTGGGGACACCGGGCACAGCCCTTACAAAGTCAAGCACAAACTCGGACGGTGAATGGGCTATTATCACCAGATTAGAGTATGTTCCCTCGGACACATTCTCTGGAATCTCGATCTGAAGTTTACCGGGAATTGGTCCACCGTTAGGCATGTCTCACCTCCTTTTTTAGCAAATGTAGTTATTGTCGGGATTATGGCAAGAGAATTATAGTTCGTCAATCATATCCTTTGTATCTTTGCCAGCTGATTTTTACTTCACAAATCCGCTAATTCGGGTTAAATTTTTTTCAATCAAAGGAGGCACAATGAACTCACTCTGGGCCGTTTTGTTCTCTTTTTCTTTATTAGTTATCGGATACATTTTCTACTCAAGGCGGCTTGAGAGGCTCTGGGGTATTGACCCTTCACGAGAAACCCCGGCCGAGAGCAAATACGACGGTACCGATTATGTCCCGGCAAAGCACTGGCTTGTGCTTTTTGGTCATCATTTCTCATCGATAGCAGGAGCGGGTCCGATTTTGGGACCGGTTATAGCCACGATGCTCTGGGGATGGGTTCCTACCGTGTTGTGGCTCGTTTTGGGTTCCATACTTCTTGGCGGTGTTCACGATTTTTCGGCTCTGGTGGCATCGCTAAGGACCGGCGGTAAGTCTATTGCTGATGTTTGTGAGGTAACGATGTCGCGGCGTGCCAAGATGATTTTTGCGGCTTTCATATGGCTTACTCTGGTTCTTGTAATATCAGTTTTCGCTGCCGCAGCTGCAAAAACACTATCCACAACGCCAGAGGTGGTGATACCTACCTTTGGATTATTTGTTGTAGCGGTTATTGTGGGGTTTTTGCTTTATAAATTAAAACTAAGTCTTCCTGTGGTAACATTAATAGGCATCGCGATGCTTTTTGGGCTTATCGTTCTGGGTTACAATTACCCCATTAATCTTGGTCCGAACTCGTTTAATATCTGGCTGCTCGTTCTTTTCGTTTACGCCTACATAGCGTCAGTTCTACCGGTAAACATTCTGCTTCAGCCAAGGGATTATCTTGCTGCGTTCGTTCTGTTTTTTGGGCTTGTGGCGGGATACATTGGTCTTTTCCTTACCCATCCGCAGATACATGCACCAGCATACATATCATTTAGTTCGTCGAAAGGCGGGCTGTGGCCCATGATGTTCGTCATAGTTGCCTGTGGAGCTATATCTGGATTCCATTCTCTCGTTTCGAGCGGCACGACATCGAAACAACTTGCCAGCGAGCGCGACGCGAGGAAGATAGGTTATGGCGCCATGATAACAGAAAGCATTCTTGCAGTACTTGCCACCCTGAGTGTTGCCGCTGGACTTTATTGGCTCGGTGGACCGAAGGGTTTGGTATATCCCGAATTGATGAAAGGCGGAAACTGGATAAAGACATTCGGGACAGGTTACGGGCAGATTGTGAAACCCCTTTTCGGGGTATTCGGTCTCCTCATCGGGATAACGATGCTTAAGACCTTCATAATGACCACTCTTGACACTGCGACGAGAATAGCGCGTTATGTTGGGCAGGAGCTTTTCGGCGAGGGTCTTGGGCTTAGGCTTATCTCAAGCAAATACATCAGCACCACGATAATAATACTTTTCGCCTTTTATCTTTCGCTTGGGGCTTGGCAGTCTATCTGGCCCATATTTGGAG
>JAGGRZ010000152.1 GCA_021159335.1 bacterium | reverse complement strand
AAACTATCCTAAAATAATCCACCAGCACGCATCTTCTTGGTCTGACGAAGTCCTTTGCGCTGGTTAGCCCCTCGCCGGTGGTCCCAGCTATGGATAGCGTGGTGTAGCCCTCGCCCATGTAGCCCAAACCAGCATACGAAGGACCGTTTTTAACAAAAATATTAGCGTTGCAAAGTTTAGCCATCCGCGAAAGCCGCTCTATGTTCTTGCTGTGCATTATGAATGTGTGCCTGAAACCGTGCTCAACCAACACCGCAAGACGCATCGCCTCATCAACATTAGGAACTCTTACCACAGGCAAAACAGGCATCAACTGCTCAGCCATAACGAGAGGATGGTCCCATTCAGCCTCGAAAAACAAAAGTGGTGCCCCATCGGGAACATCTATGCCACACGCGCGAGCTATAACGGAGGCATCCTTGCCAACGAATTTTTTGTTGATGACAGGCTTACGCTCGCCGTGACCAGCAGGGTCCTCAGCTATCACAAGCTCGGTAACCCGCGCCGCATCAGATGAAGAAAGCTGTATCGCACCCGCAGCACGCATCTCACGCATAAGCGCATCAGCCACGCTCTCAACCACAAAAACCTCCTTCTCAGCAGTGCAGAGCACTCCATTGTCAAACGATGCTCCCGATACTATGTCCCGTGCCGCACGACCTATGTCCGCCGTCTCGTCAACTACCACAGGCGGATTGCCAGGACCAGCACAAATAGCCTTCTTGCCGCTGTTCATCGCCGCACGAACTACTCCCTCGCCCCCCGTTACCAGAAGCAAATCAACTCCATCATGCTTCATCAAATACTGCGCACCCTCTATCGTAGGCTCAGAAACGCATAAAACTACATCCGCTGGCGCCCCCGCCGACGCCACCGCCTCCCTCACAAGCTCCGCCGTCCTAACGCTAACCCGCTTGGCTCCAGGATGAGGCTGAAATATAACCGAATTCCCTCCAGCCAATATCGATATAGCATTGTTGACTATAGTGGAAGGCGGATTCGTTGAAGGTGTTATGGAAACAACAACACCATAAGGCGCAAGCTCCTCAAGCGTTAACCCGTGGTCTCCCGTGTAGGTGCGGGGAACTAAATCCTCAACCCCAGGAGTCTTCGTAGCCGCAAGAACCACCTTCTCCCGCTTGTCGGGCATCTTGCCAAGCCCCGTCTCATCAACCGCAAGACGACCAAGCTCATCAGCATGCTCAAGCGCCACCTTCCGAATAGCCGAAATAACCCGACGCCTCACCTCAAACCCAAGCTCCTGATACCGCCGCTGCGCCTCCCGCGAACGCTCAATCAAATCATCAAGAACTGAATACGCTGTCGACACCGAAACCTTTGCCCCAGCCTCCGCTCCGCGCTCGCCTATCTTCCTTACTACCTCCTCTACTATGCGCTCAATATCTACCCTGTCCATCAAACCCCCTTAAAAGTAACCTTGCCTACCTCTCCTCTGGAAGCTTGGTGGGAAATACCTCGTGCACCTGCGGATGCGGTCGAGGTATAACATGAACGGATACCAGCTCTCCCACCTTCTGCGCCGCCATCGCTCCAGCCTCCGTCGCCGCCTTGCACGCCGCCACATCCCCACGAACCAACGCCGTAACATACCCACCACCTATCTTCTCATACGCCACCAACTTAACCTTCGCCGCCTTCACCATAGCATCAGCCGCCTCTATCAACGCCACCAAACCCTTGGTCTCTATCATACCTAATGCTTCCATCCCTACCTCCTTATTGTGCCTTTCCACTTAATTAGTGCCATAACCAAAACATTGTCAATGAGGATTTTTGAGCTGCGAAACAACAAAATTTAACATTTGCTAAAAAGAACAAGGCGAATTGTAAGCATAAAAATCAAATTATCCTTTGGCAAAAAGTAATAAATTCGTATTTTTTAATCAGAAATATGCTAAAAATTTTTTCTGGAGGGGCTGCTATGAGAAGAATAGCCCTTGTGGTTTTGATTTTTATAGTTTTAAGCGGCTGCGCACGAAGTCGCGAGAACAAGGAGGGGAAAATGGTTAACATAAGGCATGCCGAATTCGCTGGCTCGTGGTATCCTGGCGACCCTGACTCCCTAAGGCAGATGCTGGAATACTTCTTCAACGCTGCCGACATAAAACCTGTAACCGAAAGAATAGTGGGAATAATATCCCCTCATGCTGGATACATCTATTCGGGTCCTGTGGCAGCATACGCCTACAAACAGCTGATGATCCAAAAGGATAAATACAAAGGTAACACAGCCATAATCCTTGGTTTCAGGCATCGCCCGACACCGTGGCAAGGGGTAAGCATATGGGCGGACGGTTACTGGGAAACCCCGCTCGGCAAAATAGCCGTTGACTCCGTGCTGGCTGAGAAAATAATAAAGGCAAGCAATGGTAAAATAGTTGCTAAAAAAGACCAGTTCTACGACGAACACTCTCTTGAACTACAAATACCATTTTTACAATACGCCCTCGGAAATGAATTCAAAATAGTGCCGATAACTTTCGCACATCAGAACCAAACAGAAATACAGACCCTCATCGATGCGCTCGTTAACGCAAATATAGATTGGGACAAAACCTTCATGATAGTATCCACCGACATGAGCCACTATCATCCCTACAATGAAGCTGTGTCAATCGACAAGAAGACGCTTGATTATGTGCTATCTCTTGATGTGGATGGTTTCATTAGCTGGCTTCGTCAGGGCGTTGATGCGTTCTGTGGCTGGGGTGGCGTTATAACGCTTATGACTGTAGCCAAAGCTGCTGGCGCGACAAAAGCAGTCCTCCTTAGATACGCGAATTCAGGCGACACGCAACCAGGAACGAGGTCTCACGGGGTCGTGGGATATTGCTCGGTGGTGTTCGTTAAACCCGGTTCCAAAGGAAGCGAAGAAAATTTTGAGGAAGAATTCTCGCTCACCAAGGAGCAGAAACTTTATCTTCTCAAGCTTGCTCGTAAAACCATTGAAGAATACATTTTGCGAGGAAAAGTTTACGAACCTCCCGAACCCAAGGACCAAATTCTAAAAAACGATGCCGCCGTGTTTGTTACTATACACAGGAAGGGCATGCTGAGAGGTTGCATAGGTCAGATGATGGCGCAGGAACCCCTCTACCTCGCGGTTAGAGATATGGCTATATCCGCTGCGACCAAAGACCCGAGATTTCGCCCAATTCAGCCAGAGGAAATAGACGAGATAGACATAGAAATATCCGTGCTTTCTCCGCTTAAAAGGGTAAAATCATACGAAGACATTGTTCCATTTAAACATGGGGTATATATCACGCGTGGCTGGCATTCGGGGGTTTTCCTTCCACAGGTATGGGGACAGATTCCGGACCGGGATGCTTTTCTTTCGGAGCTGTGCGTCCAGAAAGCTCACATGGAACCTGATTGCTACAAAAAACCGGACACGAAAATTTATGTTTTCACTGTGCTCGAATTCGACGAGAAAAAATTCGGTTTGAAATAGAATGGACAAAACTACAAAACCCAAAACGGCATTCCCAAGACATCGAGCGAGAAGAGCTGCGCTTCAGGCTCTATATGCGCATATGATGAGCGGTGAAAGTGACCCCGAAAAACTTTTTAACGATGTAATAGCTGTAAACAAAGAGCTTAGAAAAGAAGTTTATCCGTTTCTTAAAAAGTTAATAACATCAGCTATCGAGCGTGAGAAGTTTGCCGACGAAATAATACGAGAGGTAACCGAGAACTGGGAATTGGAACGAATCGCTGCCATAGACAGAAATATACTCCGACTCGGTATAGCTGAATTTCTTGACTTTCCAGATATCTCGCCCAGAGTAACTATAGATGAAGCCATAGAGCTCGCAAAAGAATTTGGCGACCAGGATAGCTCAAAGTTTGTTAATGGAGTTTTGGACGCAGCATTACGGAAATTAAGACAATTGGGACTGGTAACGAAGGATTGAACATGAGGTTCGGCATTATTTCAGATGTTCATTCGAATATTGAAGCTTTTACTGTAGCGCTCTCACTGCTGTCTGAACGCGACATCGACGAGATAATCTGCCTCGGTGACCTTGTTGGTTATGGAGCAAGTCCCAACGAGTGCGTTGCGCTTGCCCGCGAAAGAATCGACAAATGCATAATGGGAAACCACGATTCAGGAGTGGTGGGTCAGACCGACATATCCTATTTCAGCGAATACGCCGCAAAAGCACTCATATGGACCGTGAAAGCTATGCAGCCAGAAAATCTCAAATTCCTCGAACGACTGCCTATAAGGCTTGATTTCGAGCTATTCTGCGCGGTTCATTCAACACCGGGTAACCCGAAAAAATGGGAATATATATTTACGAGCGCTGACGCAGCGGAACAATTCAAGTTTTTCGACCAGTGGATATGCTTTGTTGGACACTCACACATACCCGCGGTATTCACACAATCAGGCAAAGCCATTATTCCCGTCGTGCCATTCGATAAAGAATCAATAACAATAAAATTGCACAAAGAAGAAAGATACATAATAAATGTTGGAAGCGTAGGGCAGCCAAGAGACAACGACCCAAGAGGTTGCGCAGTCATTTTTGACTCAGACGAAAATACTCTGACCCTCGTAAGGTTCGAATACCTCGTGAGCGTTGCGCAGAAAAAAATCCTTAAAAGTGGCCTGCCGAAATTTTTGGCTCAAAGGCTCGCGCTGGGGATTTGACATTTTTACCATTTTTTCATATTTTAGTATTTGCAATGAAAATCTATGGAATTAAAATAAGAAAAATCAAACAAAAGGGGGAATAATAATGAGGAGAGTTTTAATTATAGTAGCATTCTTTGTGATTTTTTCGCTCGTTTTTGGCGGCAGAGGGGGACCAGACCGTTATGGATATAGATGGATAGACTCCGATGAACCCCGCGGACCAACATTCAACTGGATTGACATAACAGGGACAGGAACGAGATTAACAATGACATCCGACCAGGTCCGCACAATAACTCTTCCCGCTGGATTCGTGTATTATGACTCGGTTTATAACAGAATAACAATATGCTCAAACGGCTGGGTTGCTTTTGGTTCGTGGTCGTCGCCGACATCAGTTTCAGGACGATTACCAAACACTGCATCGCCCAACAACACTCTGGCTGCCATGTTCACCAACCTCTATCCTCCAGGAGCCTCTTGGCCAGGCGGAATTTACTATCAGGGTTTCCCTGACAAATTTGTGGTGTCATATGTCGACATACCGCAATGTTGCTCCGCGACTATGCCAAAACAAACATTTCAGATAATCCTTTATTATGATGATTTCAGCATCGTCTTCCAGTATCTTGATGTCGAACCTTTATCAGGGTCAACATCGTTCGATGCCCACATAGGATGGGAAAATAGAATAGGAAACGACGGTGTCGAGATAGGCACATGGAGTTCAAGGGGCGGGGTTCTACATGACTCACTCACAATAAAAATAGCAAAATTCAACATTGTCAACCCACCATTCCTCGCAACATTTGATGTATCGACGGATGGCTTCTGGCTGCCGGATGACAGCTCATCAGGATGGAATGTGGGTTTCGTTATGCCAAGCACAGGTTTATATCCGATTCCATCGGGGATGTCAGCGATAGGGACCAGAACCTCTGGTTTTTACGAAAACAATGCTGACTGGGTTATATTCAGCCCATATCTTGACGCCACCAACACAACCCATCCAATTATAGATTTCTGGCATGCATACAAAATGCAGCTTGGGCACGACGGCGGCATAGTGGAAATATCAACTGATGCTGGCGCAAGCTGGACTATCGTGGAACCTGAAAATGGTGGCTACCCAGTGCTTATGACAGCTGGTCCTCTTTCCGGAAGGCGAGCATTCTCAGGAATAGACACCGTATGGAAAAAAGTGTCCTTTGACCTTCAGCCGTATGCAGGCGAGGAGATATTAATAAGATTCCACTTCTACTCAGACGCTTCAGTCAACGATTGGGGCTGGTATATCGATAATTTCGGTTTCCACGAGGCGTACGGCACGGTAAAAGGAGCTGTGGACCTCCTTTATTTCACCCCTGATTCAGGCGCGCATGTCAAAATAACCGACCTTGGCTTGGAAAGGATAACCGACCCGGACGGCAAATTTACATTCGATACGGTCGTCGTAGGAACGCACAAATTAATAGTGGAAAAAGAGGGCTTCGTCCCAAGCGATACGATAAACTTTACCATCGACCGATTCGACACTCTAACGCTAAACATACCTCTTTCGCCAGAACTGTACCACGAGGATTTCGCCGACACAGACGGTGGCATGATACCGGACCCCATAGGCGGCTGGCAGTGGGGAAGACCCATACTCGGTCCCGACAGCGCCCATTCCGACTCGTTCTGCTGGGGAACAAACCTTGGCGGAAATTACGCAAACAACTGCAACTGGAAACTCATGATAGCCATACCGCTATTTGGGGTACACCATCCAACTCTTATGTTCTATCACTGGTATAAGTTCAATGGCAAATTTGGTGATATGATTTACGACGGAGGCAATGTAAAGGTTTCCACCGACGGTGGCGCTACATGGCATTTAGCCTATCCTCGCGAGGGCTATGACGGCGTTGTGGTGCCATCAAATCCATATCTGGCGGGGCAACCAGCATTCGGCGGTGAAGCCACAACATGGCACAGAGTCATGTTTGACCTATCCGAGTTCTCTGGCGTGGATACCATATGGATTCGTTTCGAAATAGGGAGCGATGCCTACGCGTCCGCCAGAGGATGGTACATAGACGATGTGAGCCTGATTGAGGGAATATCAGTGGACGAAAAACCAGCGAATCTTCCCAGAAAGATAATAGTTAACGCATACCCCAACCCGTTTAACAGCGTGTGCAGAATAACAATATATCCAACCAAAGAACGGGCTAATGTAGCGCTTTACGACATTAACGGCCATCTGATTAAAAACTTCGGCGACATGGACGGAAGCTCAAAACGAGAACTCGTCTGGCAACCCACAGACATACCATCGGGAGTTTACATACTTAAAATCAAAACCCAGAGCACAAGCCGCGAACTGAAGTTATTCTACCTTCGATAAGCTGATATTACAAAAATTCGGTAAATCGCATGTGTTGGGGAAATGCGCCCGAAAAGAGGCTAAACTATTATATTTATTATCCTGTTCGGAACGAATATGACCTTCTTAATTTCTTTGCCCTCAATATATTTGGAAACTTTAGGATTGTTTTTCGCCGCTTCAAGAGCCTGCTCCATATCGGCATCGAGAGGAATGACTATCGTCCCGCGGGCGCGACCATTAACTTGAACGCCAATCTCTATCTGCTCAAGCTTTGCGAGTTCCTCGTCGTAAACGGGATATTCGCGCAGGAAAATGCTCCCCTCAAAACCGAGCATGTGATTTATCTCCTCGGCAAGATGAGGGGCGAACGGAGCGAGAAGTCTCGCGAAAATGTCAGCAATGCCAAAGTAAAGCTTATGAGAGGGGCCAAAATCGCTGGGCAATCTGTTCAGAAACTCCATTAAAGCCGCGATAGCCGTGTTAAACTGCAAATGCTTTGTGTCCTCTTTAACTTTCTTTATGGTGCGATGAAGTTCTCGCCAGAGTTCCTGCTCGGATTTGTCAAGCGAATCGAAATCGGGAATATCTCGGCTTAGAGGTTCCCTGCCGAATATCCTGAACACCCTCTCAAGGAATCTTGCCGCTCCTTTTACCCCTGCCTCCGACCAGAGTATTTCCTTATCGGGCGGAGCAAAGAAAAGCATCGCAACCCTTGCACCGTCAACGCCAACCTTCTGGACAACTTCCATAGGGGAAACCACATTCCCCTTGGACTTGCTCATAACCTCACCGTTCTCATCGAGAACCATACCATGATTGAAAAGTCTTATAGCGGGCTCATCACCAACTTCTCTGGGTATGTATCCCATATCATACAGCACCTTATGAACGAAGCGGAAATAGATAAGATGACCCGTTGCATGCTCTGAACCACCGATATAAAGGTCAATCGGAAGCCATGTTCGCGCAGAGTTTTTGCTAAATGGTTCTGAGTCGTTCTTGGGGTCGAGATACCTCAGATGATACCACGCCGAGTCAACGAATGTATCCATGGTATCGGGGTCACGCTTGGCTGGACCACCACATTTCGGACAAGTCGTATTAATAAAATCCGGGACATCCTCAAGCGGAGAACGCCCTTTGGGGATAAAATCCACCACCTCCTGCGGCGGAAGCAAAACAGGCAACTCTTCCTCGGGAACAGGCACCACACCGCACTTGGGGCAGTGTATCATTGGGATTGGTGCGCCCCAGTATCTCTGCCGTGACACAAGCCAATCTCTTAGTTTATACGCTATCTTGGGTCTCCCAAAACCTCTCGCTTCAGCATACTCTATCACTTTCCTTATACCCTCGCGGGAATCCAGCCCATTAAACGGACCAGAGTTGACCATAACACCGGGTTCCGTATAAGCTTCAGTCATGGTCGATGGGTCAAGATTACCGTCCGGCGGCATTATGACAACCTTTATTGGTATTCCGTACTTCTTTGCGAACTCAAAATCGCGCTGGTCGTGCGCGGGAACAGCCATAACCGCCCCCGTGCCATATGTGGCGAGCACATAATCAGCAACCCATATCTGAACCCGCTCACCGTTAAATGGATTTATTGCGTAAAGCCCGCTGAAAACGCCGTCTTTCTCGCGAGCCTCTGCAGTGCGTTCTATCTCGGACAACTTAAGTGACTTTTCAATGTACTTCTCAACTTCTTTCCTTTGCGTTTCAGGCATTAACGGCAGCAATTTCTTCATTATTTTCGCGTCAGGTGCCACAGACATGAATGTTACGCCGTAAATAGTATCCGGTCGGGTTGTGAAAATCGGGAGTTTAATATCGGTGCCCTCAACGATGAAATCGAACTCACCGCCCTCAGAGCGCCCGATCCAGTTCCTCTGCATGGTTATTATGTTCTGGGGCCATTTGCCATCAAGTTTTTCGAGGTCATCAAGGAGTCTTTGAGCGTAAGCGGTTATTTTGAAAAACCATTGCTCAAGCTCTCTTTTTTCCACAGTTGTGCCGCACCGCCAGCATTTGCCGCCTATAACCTGTTCATTGGCAAGAACCGTTTTGCACTTAGGGCACCAGTTAACCATCGCGATGTCCCTGTAGGCAAGCCCCGCTTCGTAAAGCTTCAGGAAAATCCACTGCGTCCACTTGTAGTAGTCGGGCTCACAGGTTCTTATCTCGCGATTCCAATCGTAGGATATACCAAGCTTTATCAATGTTTTCTTGGCGGTCTCTATGTTGTTTATTGTCCAGTCACGAGGTTTCATTCCCCGTTTTATTGCGGCCTGTTCAGCGGGCAACCCGAAAGCATCCCACCCGAAGGGGTGCAGAATGTCCTTGCCGTTCATCTTGAGGTACCGCCAGACAACATCGCCAACCACATAGTTTCTGAAATGGCCCATATGAAGGTCGCCCGACGGGTAAGCAAACATTTCGAGCAGATAAAACTTATCCTTTGGTTCATCGGGAGTTTCGTAAAGCCCGGTTTCATACCAGTACTTTTGCCACTTTTGCTCGATCCGCAAAAAGTCATACATTTCAGGAAACCTCCCCAAACTTTAGTAAACCGCTAAACCAGCCAAATGAATGTATTTAAAAAACGCTGACTGCGCAAGGAAAATGCGAAATAGCTTGACAGTAAAGGATTTGATTAAATATTAAAATATTATGCTCTGGTTTAAGAAGAAAAAGGAAGGGCTTCCGCCGCAGAAACAAAAAGAAGTACCCGACGGACTCTGGCTTAAATGTGATTCCTGCGGTGAGATTATCTATAGAAAACAACTCGAGCGAAACTACTGGACCTGTCCTCAGTGTGGTCATCATTTCAAGGTCCCCAGCAGCTACTATATAAAAATCCTTCTGGATGAGGGCACATTTGAGCCTCACGACGAGAACATTCGTTCCACGGACCCGCTAAAGTTCAAGGACCGTAAAAAGTATTCCGACCGCCTCAAAACAACCATAGAAAAACATGGCATAACTGAGGCTATAACTGTCGGGCTTGGCAAAATCGATAACATTCCCGTCAGCGCGGGATTCATGGATTTCCGCTTTATTGGCGGCAGTATGGGCTCAGTAGTGGGCGAAAGAGTCGCGAGAGCCATAGAGCGTTCGCTGGTCATGAAAATACCGCTCGTTATAGTTTCCGCGTCGGGGGGCGCAAGAATGCAGGAGGGAATACTGTCGCTTATGCAGATGGCAAAGACGGGTGCACTGCTCGCAAGACTTGACGAAGCCAGAATACCTTACATATCGGTGCTGACGAATCCCACCACAGCTGGCGTTATGGCAAGCTATGCATCACTTGGCGATGTCGTTATAGCTGAACCAAAAGCTCTTCTCGGATTCGCCGGACCAAGAGTTATTCAACAGACCATCGGGCAGGAGCTACCACCAGGTTTCCAGAGCTCAGAATTTTTCCAGGAACATGGTTTCGTTGACGCAGTGGTCAAACGGCCGGATTTGCGAAAAGTTGTGGCGATGCTTCTTCGATATATGTATCGCCCCGCCGACAAAATCCCGTCAATGATTTTCAGCGATTGGCAGTAATTAATTTATTAATGACATCGAGGACAGCTTTATAAAACGCATAAAGAATTAATTAAAACAAGTAAATTTAACTCACTTACCTATGCAGAACTTTGCGAAAACTTCCTCGTATATGTCGCGGGCTTCTTTAGGCTGAAAAAATTCCCCAAGAATCGCATCGGCCCGATCAAGCTCCACCTCAGCCACATCAAGGAAACCTTTGTCAAGCGCATCCAGCGCATCGCAAAGCGCCGTGTAGGCAGCATCCAAACGCTCCTGCGTCCTGAGAGAGAACAAAAGCGAATCGGAAGGCACTTTGACTATCGCATTCTTTATAACATTTATGACAGCATCAATTCCCTTACAATCCTTGGCAATTGTTTGCATAGCATTGGGATAGAGTTTTTTTACCTTTTCGCTTACTCCAAGGTCCACTTTGTTGACCACAACAACGAAGTCTTTTTTGGGTGGTGGTTGTGGACTCTCCGAGTTCGCCTCTACAAGCCAGAGAACCAGGTCAGCTGTCGATAGCGCGTTTTTTGCTCTCCTTATTCCCTCGTGTTCCACAGGGTGAGCGGTCTCACGAATACCAGCGGTATCCATAATTTTTACCGGCACGCCATCAAGCTCAATAGTTGCCTCGATTATATCGCGTGTTGTGCCAGGGTGAGGAGTTACTATAGCCTTTTCAGCACCAACTATGCAGTTAAAAAGCGTTGATTTGCCGACATTAGGAGCACCCGATATAGCAACAGTGAACCCCTCCGAAAGGACGCGCGAACTTCGTGCCCTAGAAAGATAGGATTCGAGTTTCTCCTTTACCCCTCTTAAGCTTGTCAACCACTTTCTCTCCGATGTCATCGGCACCTCGTCCTCAGGAAATTCGAGCGCAGCAACCACCTCAACAAGAATTTCATGTAGTTTTTGCCACAACTCTTTAAGCTCTCTGCTTTTTTGTGCTGCATTTCTCGCCGACGCCACAGCCGCGAGTGTCTGTGCGTTAACAGTAGCAGCGACAGATTCCGCCTGTATTAAATCCATTTTCCCGTTCATTACCGCTCGAAGCGTGAATTCCCCCGGATATGCGAGTCTTGCGCCAAGTGATGTAAGCAAGGATATTATAGCCTCAACCAGTATCGGATTCCCGTGAACGAAAAGCTCCACCATATCCTCGCCAGTGTAGCTTTTTGGGGACTTGTAAACTATCGCCACCGCACGGTCGCTAATGGATTTTGCACCGTGTGGCTCAATGGAGAAATAAACCACATATGCTCGGTTGGCCTCGAATTCAGCAGGTTTCGGCTTCAACTGGAGTGCTCGCCACACGAAATCGTGGCATCCATCTCCGCTAATGCGAACCCCCGCTATGGCTGAACGCCCTTTTGGTGTTGCGGGTGCGACTATAATGTCACCTGAGAGAATATTTGCTATCTCGAGATTATTCACGGTTTAAATGCACCACTACGAAGCAGTTGATTCCTCTGGGGGCAAGCTTTTCCAGTGTTTCTCGACCCAAATCATGTGGATTATTGAAAGTATGTTGAAAACAGTCCAGTATATCACCAATCCCGCTGGAAGTTTATAGAATATGAAGAAAAACACGAGGGGCATTATATAAGCCATTGTTTTCTGCTTGGGGTCCATCGTGGAAATCAATTGTTGAATGAACATCGTTACGGTCATTACTATTGGCCAAATTATGTAGGGGTCAGCCTGCGCAAGGTCTGGAACCCAGAAAAATCGCTGAGCCCTGAACTGAAAACCACTGGCAAGAGTTTTATACAAAGCGAAAAATATGGGCATCTGAATTAGAAGTGGGAGACAACCTGACGCAGGACTTACACCATGCTTCTTGTAAACCTTCATCATCTCTATGTTCATCTTCTGCGGATTGTCCCGATACTGCTCAGTTATCGACTTTATTATGGGCTGTATTTCACGCATCTTGCGCATGCTTTTAAGCTGTTTCTGCGCGAGTGGTAGAAGAATAAGTTTCATAAGGATCGTGAAAACTATTATAGCCCAACCGTAGCTTCTTACGATCGCATATATAATCCTGAAAATCCACATCAAAACCTTTGTTATAGGCGCAAGCCACCGCCAGCCAAGGTCGACGAGAGCGGTCATATTGCGGCCATAGTTTTTCAAAACGAAATAATCCCGCGGACCAGCATAAATAATATACGAAAGTGTAACACGCGGCGAAGCGACATGATTCCTTAGCCCAACGCTAACCTGTGGTATCTCGCGCTGGTATATAGCGGTGTCAGTTATCCAGTATGATTTCGCGAGCACAGCCTGTGAACCAAATTCTTTCGATGACGCCAAGGTAACCGTGAAATATTTGCTGGTAATGCCTATCCAGTCAGCAAGTCCTTCGAGCGAGAATATGGGATTTTTTCGTGATGGTTTATACTTTCCCGCTTCCTTCCCTATTCGATAACGGGCGGCTATCTCTCTTATATCCCATCCAACATTCTTCTCCGTTGGCAGAATCCCAGCGGTCCACCAGAATTCGACATCCTCAATGGTGTGCGTGGTATCCTGCATGGCAATAAACAACGATGCATTAATGTGATACATTCCCCGCACAAACTCAAACCTGCGCTGGACCATTACATTGTTACCTATGGAACCTATAAGCGTTACCGCATCTTTGGGATTATCCTCGTTTATAACCAGTGTTTCCACATCCGAAGTGAAACGAATTGAACTTAAGGAAATCCTTCTATCACCGCTTATTATAAATAATTCAGAATTTTTATCCCCTATAACCCCCGGTGCAAGCTCGACTTCTTTGCCGTGAGCGTCGCGGATGTCCCTCAAGCGTATAGACCGTATGTCACCACCTTTGGTCGAGATTTTGACGACGAATTTGTCAGTTATAACCGTTATAATTTTTTCTGGAACGTTTGGGAATGTTGTCGTCTCCGGATTTTCTATTGCCGTAGCGAGGGTTTCGGGTGGGGCTGCTTTTCGAACAACCTTTTCAGTCGTATCTACTGAGCTTGGCTTCTCCTTCTGTGGTATTGTGGTTTCCTGAGGCGCCTGCTTTATGGTGGTTCGCATCACCCAGCGCTGGTAAATGGGCGTTAGAATCAATATCGCTAAAATAAGAAGAATACCTATAACCGTTCTTTTATCCATAATAAAAATCCTTTCTCGTTCGTTTCTGAATTCTAAAGAAAATGGCGAAAATGGCAAGCAAAATATTCAAAAATACTGGTTTCTAAATGGGTTGAATGTAACCACGCCGAAATCCGAGTTCGTCAACAACCTCAAGCACCCTCATGTACTCCTCCCGCTTAATTCTTCTTTTGAGTTCAGGGAATTCCCCCGCTCGATGAGCTGGAAAGTACTGACTCATAACGCTTAGATAGACATTAGTTCCAAGATTTTCAGCTATCCAGCGCAAAGTTTTCTCCGTGCCAGAAATCCCGTTTGGCAAAACGAGCAATCTTATCAAAATTCCTCTGGTTGCAACGCCGTCGTCCCCCACGATAAGGTCGCCTACTTGATTATGCATTTCTTTCACGGCTTTTCGCGCCACCTCTGGATAATCGGCTGCACCGGAGTAAATTTTTGCCGGCTCGGAGTCAAAGTACCTTAAGTCAGGCATGTAGATTTCCACGAGCCCTTTAAGCAATTCGAGTGCGGCAAGCGAATCGTACCCGCTTGTATTGTAAACTATTGGTATTCTTAGCCCACGCTCCCGTGCTATTATTATCGCCCGCCTGATTTGCACAACATAGTGGCTGGGCGTAACGAAATTTATGTTGTGTGCGCCCTTACTTTGAAGGTTAAGCATCATGTCAACGAGCTGCTTTATAGTTCGTCGATTGCCGATTCCAAGCTGGCTTATAGGATAATTCTGGCAATAAACGCAGCGAAGGTTGCAATGGGTAAGGAAAATAGTTCCTGAACCAGAATAACCTGATATAGGTGGTTCCTCGCCGAAATGAAGGTTCGCGCTCGAGACAAAGACATCAGCAGTAGCACGACAAACACCGGCTTGCTCGAATCTGTTAACCCCACATTCACGCGGACAAAGCCGACACTCACGCAGCAGCTCTATGTCCTCATCGGTAAGAAGTGGGTCGTAAAATGGTCGTTTATCGTTTTTACGAAACATTTTTGCTAATCAGAAAGCTTGCCAAGAATCCTTATCAAAAATTTTAGGTCTTCGTCCACGCTTGGAAAGCGCGGAATTTTTAAAACGGGAGTCGGTGTCAGTTCAAGTTGAATTATCGTTTTATCCTCGCCTATTTTTCTATCAATTTCAATTAGAGGCAACCTATTGGGGTCAAAGGATAGCGTAATCCACTTAGGGTTGAACTTAACAGCGGAAAAACCGGCTCTGGTCGCAAGTATCCGGGCTTTGAGGAAACCAAAGAGATGACACGTTGGTTCTGGGATACGCCCGAATCTGTCGCGAATCTCGCGCTCGAGTTCATCTATCCGCTCAATCCTGTGGGCTGTGAATACTTTTTGATAAACCCACAAGCGCTCCTCTGTGTCGGCGATGTAGTCCGAGGGGATGTAGGCATCAAAGTCTATGCTGAACGGTATGGGTTCGAGTATGGGTGGCTTTTGACCTTTAAGCTCAGCCACTGCCTCAGCAAGAAGTTTCGAATAAAGGTGCAAACCCACATCCGCGATAAATCCACTTTGCTCCTTACCAAGTATGTTTCCTGCACCACGGATTTCTAAGTCTTTCGTTGCGAGAGCATAACCACTGCCGAGTTCCGTATATTCAAGAAGAGCTCGTATTCGCTTTCGCGCAGAGGGCGTCAGACTTCTATATGGTGGAAGAACAAGGTAGGCGTATGCCTGAACATCGGAGCGACCAACTCTTCCTCGAAGCTGATATAACTGCGCAAGCCCAAACCGGTCAGCACGGTTTATTATTATCGTGTTAACACGCGGCATGTCAGTCCCGGATTCTATTATGGCAGTCGAAAGCAAAAGATCGTATTTCCCGCTTCTAAAGTCGAGAATTGTTTTCTCAAGCTGCCTTTCGGGCATTTGACCGTGGGCTACCGCTATCCTTACATCTGGCATTGCGCGTTTTAGAATAGCCTCAATACCGCCTATCGTTTCGACACGATTGTGCACGAAAAACACCTGACCACCTCGGTCAAGCTCGTTATAGATTATTTTTGAAAAAAGGTTAACATTCCAGTTTATGACCTGCGTGAATATGGGTCGACGCATTTTCGGCGGCGTATCAACCAGCGAAATGTTCTTCACGCCCGAAAGCGATAGGTAAAGTGTCCTTGGTATAGGAGTCGCGGTAAGAGTTAACACATCGACCTCAGCGCGCAGTGAACGGAGCTTCTCCTTATGGCGGACACCGAACCACTGCTCCTCATCGATAATAACCAGACCGAGTTGCCTGAATCTCACGCGTTCCGAAAGCAGTGCATGAGTTCCTATTATTATATCTATTTTGCCCTCAGCGAGTTCATCAATTATCCGCTTTGCTTTAGCGCCAGTGGTGAACCTACTTAGCATCTCGATTTTGACCGGGAAAGGCTCAAGCCTTTTCGTAAAAGTCTCGTAATGCTGTGCCGCCAGAACAGTTGTTGGCACGAGAACAGCAACTTGATAACCAGCAGCAGCTACCCTTAATGCTGCTCGAATAGCTATCTCGGTTTTGCCAAAGCCTACATCGCCGCAGATAAGTCTGTCCATAGGTTTATTCGAGCTCAGGTCAGCCATAACATCCTCTATGGATTTTCGCTGGTCGGGGGTCTCCTCGTAGGGGAATGTTTGCTCCAGTATTTGCTCCCATTCGGGGTTTCTGGGAAATGGCGGACGGATTTTAACCTCCCTTAATGCGTATATGCGGACAAGTTCACCGGCAAGCTCGAAAGCACGCTTTTTTGCACGCAGCTTGGCGTTAGTCCACTTTCTTCCGCCTAACTTCGAAAGCTTTGCGATTCCCCTCGGTCCAACATATGGGCTGACCTTGAAAAAGTCCTCCATCGGCACATATAACTTTTCCTCATCCGCAAAAAGCAGGAGCAGAAACTCTGCCCGCCGACCATTCAAATTGAGCGTCTTTATACCCATGAATCTTGCTATCCCGTAGTCAGAATGCACAACGAGGTCACCCTGCTCAAGACCGTAGTGCGCAAGCATCGCGCGCCCCTGATGATAACGCGAGGGCACAAACATGGTCCGTGAAAAGCCCAGAACCTCATCGCCGGAAATAACGCTGAAATAACCACCATCGCTTTTTTTCACAGTGAAACTCTGCGTTATAGTTCCGTATTTCACCGGCACGGGAATCGAACCACCAATCTTTGACGAAATTCTTTCAGCCTGAGCTTTTGAAGCCGCTGCAACCACGACATCGCCTTTTCGGCTCAGCTCTTCCATGCGTGAAAGAATGGCAACTTTGCCCGTGGGTATCGAAATAAGCTTAGCGTCAAAATCGATATCGTCGGGAGATGATGGTATCTCTCTTAATTCAACAAAAGCCCTATCCAAAGTTTTCGCTAAATTGTGGTCGAACAAAAGTTTCGGCGGAAGAGGTTTAAGGTCCTCCCAAGATACCCGCTGGTAAAGCTCGTTTGCCTTCGCGATGAATGCTTTAAACTCCGAATGCAGTCGTTCAGGCTCGACACAGACTATTATGGGCTTTGATGTGCTGAAAAAGTCCATAGGGAAAACCATCGCAGGCTCAAACAAAGGCGAAAACCATATCTCACCCGGGAAATGTCTATCGAGTGCTATTCGGGCAGCTATTTCCTCAAGTTCGGCTTCGCTGATGAGCTCCCTCGCCTTTTCATTAACTCGCGATAGAAGTTCACCCACGCTGCCTTCAGACATAGGCAGCCATTCTATAGCCGGAAGAACTTTTGCGCGTTGCACTTTTCTCAAGGATGTCTGGTTGCGCGTGGAGAAAAGTCTTATCTCATCCACAACATCGCCGAAGAACTCTACTCTGACAGGGTCGGATTGGGCTGGCGAGAAAAAGTCAACTATATCACCACGGCGAGCAACAGCACCAAGGAACTCCACCATTTGCTCCCGCCTGTAGCCTGCGGATATAAGTCTCTCGATAAGCTCTTCCGGTGGGATGTGGTCGTTTTTGTTTATTTCGAATGTGTGCCGCCTAATAACATCGGGAGGAAGTGTTTGCCACATCAGCGCCGAGGGTGTTGTAACCACGACAGGAGCTTTAAGCTCAAGAAACTTCGAGAGTGTATATATCCTTGTTGCCACTTTTTCAGCGGCAGGATATTTATGTTCGTAAGGCAAAATGTCCCATGCAGGAAAGGGTAATGCTCTTTCACCAGCAGCCGTTTCGACATCCGCCATAATGACATTGAACTCATCCTCAGGCACGATAAGCAAAGCTGGTCTGCTCTGCTCTTTCGCGAGCCATGATGCGAGCGCAGCCTGAAGTGGTCGAGGAAGCCGAGCGATATTTACCTTTCCCTCGCGTTCAAGCCTGTCGTGGATTTTTTCTATATCCGCGCTTTGCGTAAGTATTTTATGCAAAATCGATGACATCATGAGAATATTAATTAGTGGGATGTATTTTTGCAACGGGGTAAAAATTTATATTGACTTGAAACTTTTTAATTTGCTTAATTTTATGATATGCAAAATCAATCAAAGTGAGGATAAATCATGAGTAAAATTGCAAGGATTTTGAGAATACTGACCATATGCTTTTTATTATTAGCTTCCTTGGCAGGCTGCGGAAAAAGCAATGAGATACCACTTTATAAGCTTTACAGGGTTTTCAATGTAGAGATAGGCGATACATTACCAATAGCTTTGGTTCTGTTCAACAGCAATAATGAACCTCTAAGAAATTATTGTTTCAAATACACAGCAGGAAAAGCCGACACATTCAAAAGCTGCACCGATGAAGTCGGTTATGTTCTGCTAAAAGTCCATAAAAAAGCTAAAACTATTGATTTAGATGTTCCTGATTCGATAAATGTTCATCTACCAATGTCTGCCTCCATTATTTCTATTTTCGGCGGCAAAACTACCCTTATAATTGGTGATTCATTAAATAGGATAGCTGAAAATGATATTATTGTGTTTTATAATGAGAAAAATAGAAGTTTCGCACAAAAATTATTGAACATTTTAAAAGATGAAAAGGAATTTATCCTCGAAATGACAGGATTAAAACCCACTCCTTGGGTGGTTATTGTTGATGAATTCAGTTCTGATAAAAACAGGTTAGCCCTATGTGACTACTCTATAAATTTGGCTCTTGATTCCATGACAGTAAAAGAAGATTATTTAGGAGACAATCTTCACGAATGGACAGAAGGAACAATAACTGATAGGCTGGATTTATATGGACTAAAGGGCAGAAACAACAGATGGATTGGCGATGGGATAACACAATACATAGTTTTCGAATGGGCTAAAAGAGAATACCCAGAACATTTTTATTATGACCTAAACTATATTGTTAATGAATTAATTTGCGATGACGGGAAAACCTACGACCTATTCAAATGGAAAGAGGCTTCCATAAAATCAATCAAAAAAGAATCAAAACGCCTCAGAAAAGAAAAACACGCGAGTTTAGAGGAAAAAGGCTATTGGTATACGCCCTATTTCTGGGCGAAAATAATTGATAAGTCGGGCAATAAGAACTTGATAAAAGAGTTTCTTTCCGAACTCGGCAAACGCAAAGTAAGAACGGCAGACAGCGCAGTAGCATTGCTCTCGCGCATGACAGGAATCGACATTAGAAAAGAGCTAATCATATCATCGAAGGAGATAAATCAGAACATAAGAAAATATTGGCCCATCCCAGAAATACCAGAGGGAATGACATTCGTTAGTTGCGGCTGGTCATTCAAAATGGGCGACAGCACAAGCAAACACACATCACCCGTGCACAAGGTTTATGTTTCTCCGTTTTACATCGATAAATATGAGGTTTCAAACGAACAATTCTGCAAATTTCTTAACGAAGTGGGCAACAAAAAAGAGAGCGGGACATATTGGTTCGATGAGGAGAAAAACAAGCAGATTAAGAAAGTAAATGGCAAATATGTTCCAGTAAAAGGATACGAAAGGCATCCCGTGACCTATGTCACATGGTTTGGCGCAAGAGCTTATTGCAAGTGGGCGGGCAAAAGACTTCCCACCGAGGCTGAATGGGAACTCGCTGCTGGAGGTGGATTCACCAACTACAAGTACCCCTGGGGAGAGGATTGGTGCCCTAAATGCTGCAACTGGAAAGATGATGGCAAAGTTGATGGCTACAAAGAGACCGCACCGGTAGATGCGTTCGAGAAAGGAAGGTCGCATTTTGGATGCTATAACATGGCGGGAAATGTTTTCGAGTGGGTTAACGATTGGTATGGCGATTACCCCGACACAAGCCAAGTTGACCCTAAAGGTCCCAAATCGGGGACGCATAAGGTCCAGAGGGGAGGATGCTATAAGTATCCGCCATCATGGATGACAATTCATGCGAGAATTGCTGCCGAACCTCAGATAGCTTTTCCCTGCGTTGGTTTCAGGTGCGCAAAGGATTTTGTGTGGAACCCTGACTCTATAAAGGCATCCGTCCGGTAAGCTTTACAATCCCACGCGATAAAACTCAATGATGAAATTTTTTTAGCGGGTTTAATAAAAACTATTTGTCATAACATTTTATTTTGTATTTTATCGGGAATTTTCTGATGAGACACAAACGAGGATTCTACATAACCGCAGCCGCAGTAATAGCTATTGAGGTCTTTTTGCTTTCATCACGACCGCTTCCGGAACGAGTTCCAAAAATTCCGGGAATGGACAAAATTTTTCACTTTATTGTTTATGCTGCTCTGTCGTCAGCGATTTTCGGCTCGGTAATAAAGGGCAAAAATAACCACAATAAAGCACTTTTTATCTCAATTTTTCTTGCCGTTCTTTATGGATTGTCGGACGAATTTCATCAAAGTTTCGTTCCCGGGAGAGAATGTTCACTTCTGGATTTGCTTGCCGACTTTCTGGGCGCGACTTTCGGCACCGCAATATCGTTGAAAACCCTCATAAAGAGGAAATTTAGTGCACAGCGAAATTCTACAATATAGTTCAGAACTAATCTCAGCGGTCTCACCTTGGCACGATCACTTTACCGTCATTACCCATTAGGAACCAGTAACCTCGCCCCGGACGAAGAGAATCTGGGACGATAAATGTCCCAGTCGTATCCTGCTCGAAAACACCAAGCAAAGATGTGCCAATGGTTCCTATGTCCGCCGTGTCCACAGCAACACTGGGACATCCAAAAATATTCCATCCTCGTAAAGCCAGGCGAATATATCGCGATTGACGAACGCCAACAAAAATGACTGCAGTATCTCTTTCGGCGCCAAGCGGATAACCCTGCCCAAATCGAATTAGTTCGGGCACGAAGAAAATACTCGAATGCGGGTCATACTCGTAAAATCGATAAAAACATTATAAATCTACTCATGCGCCCTCCCCTTAACTTCGATATAACAATTAAATAAAATACTTCGGCAAGAACAACTCAAATTTAAGCATTCACCTGCCCAACTTTCCTTTGCAGGGCTTAATACACAATCCACATATGTAATGTCCTATGCCCCTTTTTGTAAATTCTTTAAGCTTTGCAAAACATTTTTCGTAATCCCAATCTTCCCTTTTCTCCCCTATTGCGCCAACCGGACAGGCGGTAATACAGGCTCTGCATTCCCCGCAATCCATTTTTAGCGGTTTGCCGGCAACAAGAGGCATGTCAGTAAGAATGCTCGCCCATCTTTGATGCGCACCAAACTCGGGCGTTATGGCGAGATTGTTCCTTCCCCAGAAAGCCAAACCAGCCGCCACCGCTGCATGCCTATGCGAGAAGTGCCCCAGTTGACGCTCCCAATCTATGGTTTGACTTGCGGGTATGGGAACCGCGCCATAGCCCTTAAGCTCAATCCACTGAGCGATTATTGTTGCCGCCCTGTCAAGCTGATAATTTAACTGCCTGTAATGCGCGAAATAGAGCTTGTTCGGACCATCCACAAGCGTGTCAGTAATGGCATAGGAAACTTTATAACCTATAACGACAACGAAAGGGAACTTTTCTTTAAGCTGGGCTATTTCCTCGTGAAAAGGGAGTCCCGATGTAGTGGCAACACCGAACAACGGCACAAATAGTTTGCTTTCAACGAATTCCTTAAGCTTTTCTGTGTTACTTTTTGGGTCGTTAAATTTCACCACTAAAAGCTCCTTTCAGCCGTAAAATATCGCAATATCATCTATATTCGCAACCATAAATCTCACCAAACATAGGACTTGACAAAGGGGACTGTGCTTAATAAATAATTAGTCTGAAGCTGGCGTAGCTCAGGTGGTAGAGCAGCTGATTTGTAATCAGCCGGTCGGGGGTTCAAATCCCTCCGCCAGCTTGGGGTTCATTGAAAGGTTATTGCATAAAGAGTTCGAATTGATATATTACAAATTTCTGGTGGGGTACCCAAGTGGCCAACGGGGGCAGACTGTAAATCTGCTGGCGTAATGCCTTCGGTGGTTCGAATCCACCCCCCACCAGTTAGTCAGAAGTCCATAGCCAAAAGTCCAAAGTAACAAGGAAAGATTAATGAATAATTACAAAAAATTGGATGTTTGGCAGAAAGGGGTCGAGTTAGTTTCAGTAGCTTATAAGTTGACTGAGAAACTCCCCAAAAGCGAGAGTTTCAATTTGATTTCTCAGATTCAAAGAGCAGCTATTTCAATTCCATCTAATATTGCGGAGGGAAGCGGCCGGGGAAGCGACAAAGAATTCGTAAAGTTCCTGTACATTGCTAGGGGTTCGTTATATGAACTGGAAACGCTTTTCGAGCTATGTAAAAGATTAAATTTCATTTCAGATAATGATTTTAAACTTGTCTGTTCAAAAATTTTAGAACAGATTATGATGGTCAATGGTTTGATAAGAAGCTTAAAAAATAATTTTTAGCTTTAGACATTTGACTTATGACTTTTGACTAACAACTAACTTGCGGGAGTAGCTCAATTGGCTAGAGCATCAGCCTTCCAAGCTGAGGGTTGCGGGTTCGAGTCCCGTCTCCCGCTTATAATAAATTTCAGGGCTTAAAAAGCAGAAAATACTTGAATTGGAAAAATAAGGCATTATAGTTTTGCTCAGAATATTTTAGGCCCACTTAGCTCAGTCGGTAGAGCACTTCCTTGGTAAGGAAGTGGTCCCCGGTTCAAGTCCGGGAGTGGGCTATTTAGTGAATATAAGCACAAAATTTCATATAAATTCACAAAAACTATTGACAAAACAAACAAATTAATTATTAATCGTTGACAATTTATTGATTAATCAAGAAAATAATCAAAAAATCGTAAAGGAGAGGAGGTAGAAGCAAAATGGCTAAGGAAAAGTTCGTAAGGACGAAGCCGCATGTTAATGTGGGCACTATAGGTCATATCGACCACGGTAAGACGACCCTTACCGCAGCTATAACTATGGTTCTGGCAAGGAAAAACCTTGCTGAGGTCAGGACATTCGATTCCATCGACAACGCCCCAGAGGAAAAAGCAAGAGGTATAACCATTAATACCGCGCATGTAGAATACGAAACCGAAAAAAGGCATTATGCTCACATAGATTGCCCTGGACACGCTGACTATATTAAAAATATGATAACAGGCGCTGCCCAGATGGACGGCGCAATACTCGTTGTGTCCGCTTACGATGGTCCAATGCCTCAGACAAGAGAGCACATTCTCCTCGCAAGACAGGTTAATGTGCCTGCTATAGTCGTCTTTCTTAATAAGACAGATATGGTAGACGACCCAGAGCTTATTGATCTCGTTGAAATGGAGGTAAGAGACCTGCTCAACAAATATGGTTATCCCGGCGATGAGGTTCCGGTTATAAGAGGCAGTGCCCTTGAGGCAATGAATGTCGGACTTGACCCTAATGCACCCATAGATCATCCTGCATTCAAGCCTATTCTCGAACTTATCGAGGCTATAGATGAATACATTCCGACACCTGTGAGAGAAAAAGACAAGCCATTCCTGATGCCTATAGAGGATATTTTCTCCATAACAGGTAGAGGAACAGTAGTTACCGGAAGAGTTGAGCGAGGTGTTATTCGGCCCGGTGATGAGGTTGAGATAGTGGGGCTGGGTCCAACGAGGAAGACTGTTGCCACATCACTCGAGATGTTCAGAAAAGTTCTTGATTACGCAGAAGCTGGCGACAATGTCGGAGTGCTTCTAAGAGGAATCGAAAAAGATGAGGTTGAGCGCGGAATGGTCCTCGCCGCACCTGGAACCACGACACCGCATAGAATATTCAAGGGTGAGGTTTATGTTCTGAAACCGGAGGAAGGCGGTCGTCACAAGCCATTCTTCAGCGGATATAGACCACAGTTCTACTTCAGGACCACCGATGTAACTGGCACGATAAAGCTCCCAGAGGGTGTCGAGATGGTTATGCCTGGCGATAGAGTCAATATGGAAGTCGAGCTCCTTTATCCTGTCGCCATGGAGAAAGGGCTCAGATTCGCTATTCGTGAAGGCGGTAAGACTATCGGAGCCGGTGTGGTAACAGACATTATAGAATAATAACCACACACGATTAGGACGCGAACTATGGCGAAAAAAGGCAAATCGAAGCGCGAGATAATAATTCTTGAGTGCACCGTGTGCAAGTCCAGAAACTATGTCACCGAGAAAAACAGGCAGAACACTCCAGACAGGCTGCAGCTGAAGAAGTATTGCCCTAAATGCCGAAAACACACACTGCACAAGGAAACTCGCTGATAAGTTGTTTGTAACCCCCTGTTGAGCCCGGGCGCAATGCTCGGGCTTTTTTATTTGCTTAAAGAACCTAAAACTCCGCACTTAAATAGTAACAGCCTTCGAAAAGTTTCGTCTTCTCGTAGGAAAAATCGAATTCAGAAGAATATTCCTTCTCCGTTAGTGTCTCAAGTTCAAGGTCCGCCAGAATCGCATCAGGTATAGCTTCAACTATGTCCATAGCAGTCATCGAGCGTCTACCATAGTATTCGGCGGCAATGTCACCAGCCAAACCATGAACAAACGCACCAAGTTTTGCAGCATCAAATGGGGAAAGCCCCTGCGCCATGAACCCCGCGATAAGCCCCGTAAGCGCATCGCCACTTCCGCCGGTCGCCATGCCGTCATTTCCTGTCGGGTTTATCCACACCGGCTTACCCTCAGCAGCAATAAGCGTCGGGTTACCCTTGACAACAAGAACCGTAAACAAATATTTCGCCCATTCCCCTGCTCTTATAAAACGCTCACTTTTTATTGTATCGATAGGCATTTCAAGAATCCGCGAAAGTTCACCGAAGTGTGGCGTCATCACAGATGGCGCGATAATCCGCGGGATAATATCGTCTTTATAGCCCGCCAACGCATTGAGGGCATCAGCATCTATAACGACAGGTTTAGTTAACCTCACGAGAAATCGCCTCACCATCTCAGTGGTTTCGTGATGTCGCCCGAGACCGGGACCTATGGCGATTACATCGACATTCTCCACAACTTTATGCAACTCGCCCAATGCTCTAAGCGTGTGGCAGCGTTTCTTCCTCACCTCAGGCATTGGCAAAACAACTGTTTCCACGGCACCAGCATCCACAACATCCACGAGCGAACGGGGCACAGCAGCATAACACAACCCTGCACCCGACCTCAAAAACGCCTTGGATGCCATAACCACGGCGCCCGTCATCCCAGCTGAACCGCCAATTATTAATCCTTTGCCGAATGTTCCCTTATGACCATCAGGCGGGCGAACAGGCAAAAGCTTCCTCATCTCAAGAAGCGTAGAAAGCTCGAATGTTACCGGAGTCTCGTCCATCGCTTTCGCGGAAAGCCCTATGTCAGCTACATAAAGTTTTCCAACCTTGCCTCTCCCGGGATGAATGAACTGCCCCAATTTCGGAAAACCGAAAGTAACGGTCGCATAGGCATCAACCACCGGGTCAGGCGCTGAACCGTCATCAGTGTTAACTCCTGATGGAATGTCAACAGCTATGATGAACGATTTATCCTTTTTGGTTTTCGTGTTAAGCTTCTCAATTGCTTTGGCTATCTCACCTCTCGGTGCACCTGTTATTCCCGTGCCGAGTAGCGCATCTATATATAAATCCGCTTCTGGAATTTCATCCTCAAATCGCAACCACTCAACACCCGATTCTAAAGCTCTTTCGAAATTAAGTTTGGCATCACCGGCAAGCTTATCGGGGTCGGCGACGAGCACAACGGAAACATTGAATCCAGCTTTCCTCAAATACCGAGCAGCAACCCAACCGTCACCGCCATTGTTTCCCCGACCAGCAAGAACAACTATCCTTTTCATTATATCCGATTCGATTAGATTAACAGCCACGAGCGCAACCCACCTTCCAGCACGCTCCATCAGCACATCGCCGGGTATTCCATACTTCTCTATGGTCAATCTATCAAGATTTTTCATCTGTGAAGTCGTGCAAAGTCTCATTTTAACCTCCTGTTTAACAAAGTTTAACTTAAAATTCATCCTTAGCAAATAATAAATTTGAAACATAAAAAATATTCTTGTCGATATAACATATTATCATAAAAAGAGTTGCAAATTTTTTCTTGACAAATTTGACCATTATGTATTAATTTTATTAAGGCGTTCCTGCCAGTTACTAACTGAGTTGTTGTAATTACTCAATTATAACTCGCGAAGGGCGTTTTAGGTTTTTCGGCTGCTTAAATTGGCGGTTTCAAATAAAGTTGTTTTATTGAACGATAAATAAATGGAGGGCAAAAATGAAATGGCAAGATGAATTAAAGAAAAATATCACCACAATAGATGAGTTGAAAAAATACTTTGACATCCCAGAGGACGAAGCTAAAAAGCTTGATGAGATCACCAAAGTTCATCCCATGAGCATAACTCGATACTATCTATCACTGATTGAGAAGCCAAGCCCCGATGACCCTATATGGCGGATGGCGGTTCCGTCAGTAGATGAGTTCGTTCAGATAGGTTCATATGATACCAGCGGCGAGCAGGAAAATACGAAGCTAACGGGGTTGCAGCACAAGTATTCGCAGACTGCCCTTCTACTCGCAACGAACAGATGTGCCATGTATTGCAGATTCTGCTTCAGAAAGAGATTGGTTGGACTCCCTAACAAGGAAATATTAAGACGGCTCGAGGCAGCGGCTGACTACATAAGCAAACACCCTGAAATAAACAATGTCTTAATAAGCGGTGGTGACCCGCTAACGCTTCCCAACGAAATAATAAGAAAACTTCTTGAAATGCTCTGGAACATTGACCACCTTGAGTTCGTGCGAATCGGCTCACGAGTGCCTGTAACATTTCCTATGCGCATAATAGATGATAGTGAGTTGATCGAAATTTTCCGAGAATATTCGAGTAAAAACGGCAAAAGACTCTATCTTGTTACACATTTTAACCACCCAAAAGAGATAACCCCCCAATCCACTGAAGCCGTGCAAAAGGTTCTCGATGCGGGAGTAATAATAAGCAATCAAACGGTTCTGCTTCGGGGCGTGAACGATGACCCAAAGGTTCTGGCGACTTTGATGCGAGAACTCGTAAGAATCGGCGTGGTCCCATACTATGTTTTCCAATGCCGACCTGTAATGCGCGTTAAGCATCATTTTCAGGTGCCTCTCGTCGAGGGCGTGAGGATCGTGGAGGAGGCGAAGAAGATGCTCGATGGACACAGCAAGCGATTTAAATACGCTATGTCGCATCGCACTGGAAAGATAGAAATTTTAGGTATAATCGACGATGAAATATACTTTAAGTATCACCAGGCTAAGGACCCCTCAAATCTGGGCAAGATGTTTAAGTTCAAGATTAAGCCTGATGCAGGCTGGCTCGACGATTTACTCGAGGAGTCGGAGGCTGAAATAACTTGCGCAACCACGACCTGAGCCACATATTTTTCCCCACTCAAAACTGGAGGCAGAAGTGCAGATAAAAGAAGTAATCCGAATGGGTTTTAAAAAGCGTATCGCACTTATCGCCCATGATCACAGGAAACAGGATTTGCTTGAGTGGGCGCGGTTCAACAAAGACCTCTTGGCCCAGCACGAACTATACGCAACAGGCACGACTGGAAAACTCCTCGCTGAGGAACTCGGTCTGGAGATAAATCGCGTAAAAAGCGGACCCTTAGGCGGCGACCAGCAGATAGGAGCAAAAATAGCCAATGGCGAAATCGATATGCTGATATTTTTCTGGGACCCCCTGGAACCTCAACCACACGATGTCGACATAAAAGCCCTACTAAGGATTGCCGTGGTTTACAACATCCCGATAGCCTGCAACAGAGCGTCAGCCGATTTTATAATTTCGTCACCGCTTATGCACGGTGAATACGAGCGCACAATAATAGATTACGAAAAGCGCATGAGAACATATTGAAAATCTGGTGGAATTCTCCATTTTAACAAAAACTTAATGCTTGTTTTCTATTTATTTCCGCATAAATTGTGTTTAATTTCGTCTTAGCATGTGAAAATCATTTATACGGAGGTTTTCCAAATGAGTTTGCTTGACGATATTCGGGCTAAAGCTCGTGAAATAGGCGGCACAGTGGTTCTTCCCGAAGGGGACGAACCAAGAATGATGCACGCCGCACAGCGCATATTAAAGGAAAAACTCGCGAAAGTCATAATAGTAGGCAACAAAGATGCCGTTATGTCACTTGCCCACGATGAAGGCGCAGACATCACGGGGGCGGAGATATCGGACCCTGCCACCGACCCGCTGAAAGATGACTTCGCCATGAAACTTTGGGAACTAAGGCGCCACAAGGGCTTAACACTTTATCAGGCGAAGGAACTGCTTAAAAATCCACTTTACTGGGGCGCAATGCTTGTGCGAGAGGGGTATGCTGATGCGGGAGTAGCTGGTGCCAAAAACACAACCGCCAATGTTCTGAGGGCAGCCATTCATTGCATAGGCGTCGCCAAGGGAACGAAGGTTGTATCAAGTTGTTTTCTCATGGTGCTCCCTGAGTTTCTCGGCGAGAAAGAGAAAGTTTTCGTATTTGCCGATTGTGCGGTTATTCCTCAACCTGACCCCGAACAACTGGCGTCGATAGCTATTTCATCGGCGCAGACTGCAAAACAGCTCCTCGGGATTGAGCCCAAGGTAGCTATGCTTTCGTTCTCCACCAAAGGTAGCGCGAAACACGCCGATGTGGATAAAGTAGTTAAAGCTACTGAACTCGTAAAAAAGCTTGCCCCCGACCTTCTCGTTGACGGAGAATTACAAGCCGACGCCGCCATAATACCCGATGTTGCCAAGAAAAAATCGCCCGACTCGCCGGTAGCAGGACATGCCAATGTTCTTATATTCCCCGACCTCGATGCTGGAAACATTGGATATAAGCTCGTCCAGAGGATGGCCGGAGCTGAGGCTATAGGTCCAATAATTCAGGGGCTGGCAAAGCCCTTCAACGATCTTTCGCGCGGATGCTCAGTAGAGGACATAGTCAACACAGCGGCAATAGCGCTACTTAAAAGCAGATAGAACTAATATTGATTGACAAGAGCGCAGTTTAGCATAATATCTTGACAAGGGAAAAATTTTAAGTAAACTTTCAAATTTAAAAATTCGGGAGGAAGGATGATAGACCCGGAAAGGAAACGACAAATAATAAAGGAATTCGGGAGACATGAGAAGGATGTTGGCTCCCCCGAGGTTCAGGTGGCGCTTTTGACCGAGAGAATAAGGGAGCTAACCAAACACTTCGAAAGACACCCTAAGGACACAAACTCTAAACGAGGCTTTATGCTTCTTGTGGGGCGACGAAAAAGGTTTCTTAACTACCTTCGAAGGAAAGATTACGACAGATACCTGAAACTCATTAAGAAGTTAGGTCTGAGGAAATGATAACATGAGCGAAGCTAAAGTAACATGCGAATTGGGGCAACGGGAACTTGTTCTTGAAACCGGTAGAGTAGCCAAGCAGGCTGATGGTTCAGTCTGGGTTCAGATGGGCGGGACAGTGGTTATAGTCGCCGCAGTATCAAGTTGGGAAAAATCCCCGCCTATGGGTTTTTTGCCGCTCACGACCGACTATCGTGAGAGAGCTTACGCCGCCGGGAAAATCCCTGGCGGTTTTTTCAAACGCGAGGGCAAACCATACGAACACGAAATACTGAAATCGAGACTTATAGACCGCCCGCTAAGACCAATGTTTCCCAAAGATTACAACTACGAAACCCAGGTTTTGGCATTCGTCGTATCCTACGACCAGGAGAACGACCCGGACATACTCGGGATAGTCGGAGCGTCGGCGGCACTTACTGTATCCGACATACCATTTAATGGACCCTTCGGGGCGGTAAGGATTGGTTACATAGATGGGGAATACATCATAAACCCCATGGTTGGTCAACGCGATAGCTCAATGCTGGATATCGTGGTTGCCGGGACCGGCGAGGACATAATAATGGTCGAGGGCTTTGCGAGGGAAGTTCCGCAGGAAATTTTGCTTGGTGCTTTCGAGGTCGCGGCGCCTGCGCTGAGAAAACAAGTTGAGATACAACTCCAGCTGCGAGAAATGGCCGGAAAGCCCAAAAGAAGCTACGAACCGATAGTCTTCGACGAGAAAATCCTCGATGCCATTCGCACTCTTGCATACGACAGACTCAAAGAGATAGTAAGAACACCCAGCAAAAATGAGCGAAGGAGTATGCGGAGACAATTAATAAAATCGGTGGCAGAGAAAATAGACGAAGCGTTTCCGGATGCGGATGTTAACATAGAGATGGTGCTCGAGGAAATCGAGCGGGAATGCGTCAGGAAAATGATAATAGAGGAAAAAAGGCGCACTGACGGCAGAAGTTATGACGAGGTAAGACCTATAAGCATAGAGGTCGGCGTTCTTCCACGGGCACATGGGTCAGCACTTTTCACGCGGGGTGAGACTCAGTCGCTAACTGCGGTAACGCTCGGAACAAAACTTGACGAGCAGAAAATAGAGGACCTCGAGGGTGAATCGTGGAAAAGCTTTCTGCTCCACTACAACTTTCCACCGTTTTCGGTGGGCGACACAAGACCTCTTCGCGGTCCCAGCAGGAGGGAAATAGGACACGGTCATCTCGCCGAAATGGCTCTATCCCCTGTTATTCCGCCCGAGGAAGTGTTCCCGTACACCATAAGAATTGTTTCCGATATACTTGAATCGAACGGCTCCTCGTCTATGGCAACAGTATGTGCAGGCAGTCTGGCACTAATGGATGCAGGTGTCCCTGTTAAAAGCGCTGTGGCAGGCATCGCTATGGGACTAATAAAGGAAAACGACAAATATGCTATACTTACCGATATCCTCGGTTCAGAGGACCACTTCGGAGACATGGACTTCAAAATAGCGGGGACGAGAAACGGTATAACTGCTTTCCAGATGGACATAAAGATTCCTGGCATACCGCTAAGCGTTATCGAGAAAGCTGTAACGCAAGCCAACGAAGCCAGGGCGTTCGTTCTTGATAAAATGGCTGAAGTTATAGACAAGCCGAGAGTAACACTCTCCCCTTACGCACCGAGAATAAAGATAATTCACATAAAACCTGACAAAATAGGTGAGGTTATCGGCAGTGGCGGGAAGGTTATTCGCGGAATTCAGGAGAAAACTTCAACCACAATCGCCATAGAGGACGACGGAACGGTATTCATATCGGCGCGCACAGCCGAGGACATGAACAACGCGCTTAAGATGATCGAGGACATCATCGAGGAACCCGAAATAGGCGGAATATATATCGGGACAGTAACCAGAGTGACGCCTTTTGGAGCATTCGTGAGGATAATGCACAATGTGGAAGGTTTACTTCACATATCTGAGATAGAGAATCGCAGGATAAATAGGGTCGAGGATGTTTTGAGAGTAGGGGATAAAGTTAAGGTTAAAGTCATCGATATAGACGAGCAAACGGGCAGGATAAGACTTTCGAGGAAAGCCTTGCTCAAAAGCAAGTCCTCCGATGGTCGCAGGACAAGCTCCAAAAAAAGTTCCAAACCTCAATCCAATCGACCGGCACCAAAGCCAAAAAACAAAGAATATGGAGGTAGCTGATGTTCGCCATAGTGGAAATAGCTGGAGTTCAGGTTAAAGTATCCGAAGGGGACATGGTCTGGGTTCCATACATGGGGAACCACGAACCCGGTGAGAAATTGAGTTTTGATACTGTTTACCTCATCGCCAACGGAGAGAAAATCCATGTCGGCAAGCCTATAGTTGAAGGTGCCAAAGTTGAAGCCACACTTGTTGAACACACCAAAGGTCCAAAGCTTATAGTATTTAAAAAGCGCAGGAGAAAGGGCTTCCACAAAAAACAAGGTCACAGACAAAAATATTCTGTGATCCGCATTAATCAAATAATCACATCAGATAAAAGTTGACATGACAAAACCAGCTGCGCTCCTACACATTTTTGTTTTTATTGCCCTTCTTGGTGGTATTGCTTACTCGCAACATCTCGTTATAAACAAAATCAATGTTTACGGCACCGAGCAAACGAGTCCGGAACTGGTTAAGGTTAATTCAGGGCTTGAGGTCGGAAAACCACTGTCCATCGCAGCACTTCAGGAAGCCATACGAAGCATCTACGCTCTCGGGAGCTATGAGGATGTAAGAATACTGGCAACCAAAGGACCCTACGGCTACGACATAGAAATACGAGTAAAGGAACTGCCGAGACTGGGGAAGTTAATATTTAAAGGCAACAAAAAACTCAAAAAAAGCGAGCTTGAGAAAGCCTCAAAACTCCAAACTGGAACTTACCTTTCGCCGGCAAAGGTTTTTAGAGCCATAAAGGAAATCCAATCAAAATACGCCAAAGAGGGGCTTCCCGGCGTTGAGATAAAGTATGAACTTAAGGCTTCAGATAAAAAGGGACAAGTCGACCTTATATTCCATATCAACGAAAAAGAGGCCGCATATGTTGAGAAAATAGAATTCGTTGGCATCAAAGCTTTCTCGCCAAGGAAGCTTAAGAAACTTATGGAAACCAAAGAAAAGTCACTCTTTCGCTCCGGTAAATTCGACCCGGAGCAATACAGGAAAGACCTCGATAAAATTGAGGAATACTATCACAAAAAGGGCTACATAACCGCAAAGATAATAAGAGACTCAGTAGGCTATAGTGGCAAAAGGATTCATATAAAAATATGGCTGGATGAGGGTGAGCAATACTACCTTAAGGAAGTTAAATTCGTTGGTAACACGATTTTCGACGACAAGAAACTCATCTCGCTGCTTCGGGTTAAACCCGGAAAAGTTTTCAATCTCGAGAAGATGCAGAAAACCTATCAAGACATATATTTTGCCTATACTGACGAGGGCTACATTCACTGTCAGATCGACCCGAAACAGGACATAAAGGATGATAGCGTTAGTGTTACTATATTAATAAACGAGGGGAAGCAAGCTCATGTCAGACTAATAGAGATTGTGGGAAACACACGAACCTTTGAAAAGGTCATAAGACGAGAGCTGGTGATATATCCGGGCGATGTTTTCAGAAGAAACTTACTGATTTTAAGCCAGCGAAATGTCTATTTCCTCAACTACTTCGAGGAGGTGGTTCCGGAATTCAGGATGCTTCCCAACGGCGATGTAGATATAACATTCAGGGTCAAGGAAAAGTCTATTGGCAGATTTCAGGTCGGCGCGGGATATAACGCGCGGGATAAACTCGTCGGCACGATATCAATAGGTATGCCCAACGCATTTGGGCGAGGATGGACTCTTGACCTGAATTACGAATTCGGGCACTTAAGGAACAATCTTTCGTTCTCGTTTACTGAACCATGGCTTTTCGACACCCCCACGCTTCTTGGCATTGACCTTTACAACACCATATGGCACTGGGAGGGGCACTACTCGGAACTTCGTCGCGGTGGGGCGATAAGGCTTGGCAGAAAGCTTATAAAACCGAGATTTTTTTCCATATACACCCGCTATAAGCTCGAGTCGGTCGAAATTTATGATGTTTCCGAAAGCTACATTCCCTATCCAGCATATGACATAACTAAAATAGACTGGCCACAACTGGAGTCATCCATCATGCTCTCCATCGAGCGGGACAGCCGGGACTCTCGCCTTTTCGCTACCAAAGGAAGCAAGAATTCAGTAAGTGTTGAGCATGCTGGCGAATTTCTTGGCGGAGACATCGAGTTCCAGAAAGTAATCGTAAAATCCGATTGGTATTTTCCACTGCACAAGTACCTCACATTCGTCTTCAAAGCGAACTATGGTATTCTTACTAATATGTGGGGAGACCCAGAAAAAGTTCCATACGGTGAGCGCTTTTTCCCGGGCGGAATGAGCTTCGATGGTCAGATAAGAGGCTATACAGACCGCTCCATCGGTCCCCTGGCATACACAGAGCCAGTTTACGACTCGACAGCCATACCTGACGCAGCGGGCAGGATACCTATGATATCGCCTTCAATGCCGTACCAGCCGGGCGGCAGAAGCACGCTAACGCTAAACCTTGAGCTCAGAGTACCCATAGTAAAAGACCAACTTTATGTTTTTGGCTTTTTCGATGCAGGAAACGCCTGGCTTAAACCCAACCAGACTCGTTTATCCGACCTTAAACGCGGCGCAGGATTTGGCGTTAGGTTCGTTGTGCCTATGATGGGAATTTTTGGGCTCGACTTCGGCTACGGATTCGACCTGACAAAACCCGGCTGGCAAGTTCACTTCTGGATTGGACCTGAGTTCTAATGGACACCGCAACAAAAACGAAACTCAATATGCCCTCATCCACTTCACATTATCTGGAATTTTTATCCGAAAGAGTGAATCGGGAAGCTGCTCGTTAAGCTTGATTTTCCTGACTTCTACCTCAATTTTCTGCTTCACTGATGGGGCATTTATCACGATTTTTTTCGGCAGCCACACTCCATCCACTAACTCACCTTCAGGGAAGGATACATCGAGCTGCCCCCGCAAATCGTCAATCTTCGAGAATTCGTAGCTTTCCACGTGCCATGGGTCAGGCCGAGCGAACACAACGAGCACTTTTCCGCTCTTTATAAATGTTATATACGCACCGCTCTCAACGAGTTCAAAATCCATCACGGAATCAGCAAAATAACGCAATGGAACCAAACCAGAGATCATGTCGGTAAGAATTTCGCGTTCAGGCGGCACAACCACATTTTCGATGCTTTTACCCAGCGGCTCGAGAAGCACTGCCTTGGAAGATGGCAAATAGATGCAAATAGATTCGGGTTTGCAAAACCATAATATTGCTGTTGTTACTCCAAAGGGGCCGTCGATGTGAAGGTTTATTAAATTTTTCTCTCTTTTTGTTATTTCATGCACACTAAAGCGTTTTTTGTGGTCTCCCCATTCGAAAGTGGCTTTGCCGTGGATAGTTATAGTCTCTACTTTTTTATCCATAGATAGAAGCGAATCCAGAAGCGCATCTTTTGAAATCTTCGGGACTGGCGTTACTACTTTCCGAGGGGCACAACCATAGAACAAAAGGAACAACATCAAAATCAAAACCGAAAACGCTGCCCTCCGCATATAAACCCCCTTTAGTTTTCCCAGCTTACCAACACTTTTTTCAGCCCTTCTCTTATTTTCTGGGATAAAGGTCCAGCTCTAAGAACCTTAAGCTCATTTTCGAGAACCTCTATTTTCCTCTCGAAATCGGGAACATCGTATCCAAGCGACTTAGCCACAGCGAGCCCGACAATGTTTCCCTCTAACATTGCGCTCGATGCTTCCTCAATGCCCGCTGCATCACCAGCAACATAAATGTTCTCCACGCTCGTTCTTAAGAACCTATCCCTCAAAGGCACATCGCCGCCAAGTTCCGGAACATACTTCATCTGTGCCCCCGCCTGGAATAAAAGCTCGAGGGTTGGCGTAAGCCCAACCGCAAGGCAAATAGTATCGACTTTTACCTCAACCTCTGTGCCAGGAATAGGGTTAAAATTATCATCAACCTTTGCTATTACAGCCGACTCTACTGACTCATTGCCATTTGCTCTTATTATTGTATATCTCGTCAGAATTGGGACCCCAAGGCGTCGAATTTTACTGGCATGAACCCAATAACCACCAATTTTGTCCATTATTTCTACCACAGCTGCCACTCTGACGCCAGCCTGAAGCAATTGATACGATACTATAAGCCCTATGTTCCCTGCGCCAACCATAAGCACCCTCTCGCCGGGCAGAATCCCGTAAACATTCATAAGCGTTTGCACCGCACCTGCACCATAAACCCCGGGAAGGTCGTTTCCGGGGAACGCTATCATCCGTTCGCTTGCGCCCGTTGCTATGAGAATTTTTTTCGGGCGGAATTTAAGCCATTCGGTCTCATTTCTAACGGCAGTGACAACACCATCCTCATAGATTCCAGCAGCAGTAGTGCCCGTCATGGCTGAAAAGTTTTCTCGCTGTGACAGTTCTTGAACGAGCTGCTCGCCAATAACGAAACCACGCGTGCCAGCACGCTCCATCTTTGAGCCAAAAAATTTATGGGTTTGTTTTATTAATTGCCCTCCAAGTTTTATGCTTTCGTCAATAACGAGCGTTTGAACCCCATATTCTGTCGCCGCCAGGGCTGCGGAAAGCCCAGCAGGACCACCACCTATAATCAAAAACTCGACATCACGAATCATTGCTCACCCCTTACTATTATATCATCTCTGCCCGGTCCAACGCCGATGTATCGTATCGGCACTCCTGCTATCTTTTCCAAAAATCGAATATAATTTTTGGCGTTTTCGGGCAACTCTTCGAACTTACGAACCGCAGAAATATCCATGCTCCAGCCGGGGAGCTCCTCGTAAATGGGTTCTACAGTTTCCATTTCCTCCGCTGTTACAGGTAGTTCGTCGCCATAATCGCGGTAATTAACAGCCACTTTGAGCGGCTCAATTCCGGAGAGAACATCAAGTTTTGTGAGCGCTATCTCCTGGACACCGTTTATCCTGGTTGAGTAACGAAGTATCACGGAATCGAACCACCCGCATCGCCGCGGCCGGCCAGTAGTAGAGCCGAACTCGTCGTAAAGATTTTCGCCAGTTCCTCTCAGCAATTTCTGTGTTTCCTCGTCAGCCTCTGTCGGGAAGGGACCATTGCCGACTCTCGTGCAGAAGGCTTTTGCGACTCCTATTATCGAATCAAACATTCTGATATCGATGCCGAGTCCCTCTGAAGCACCGCCGGCAGTAGTCTCCGAGCTTGTTACGAACGGGTATGTTCCCCAATTGAGGGATAACATAGTTCCTTGAGCGCCCTCGGCGAGTATTCCGCCGCGCTTAGCGACCTCATAAAGATATGCGCTCGCCTCAGTTATAGAATCCGCGAGTAACTCAGCGGAACTAACCAGCTCGTTCGCCACGCTTTCTGGCGAAGGGAAAGACACGCCAGCAGTCTTTTCGTATAGCTCCCCAACTTCCTTTAGCCATATACCAAGTCTCTTAATAAGATGTGCCTTGCCCAGCTTGACCTCACCTACTCTTATTCCTATTCTTGCGGCTTTATCGCGATACGCGGGTCCTATCCCCCGCCTTGTCGTTCCTATGGAACGCTTGGCTTCCTGGATTTCCTCGATAAGCTTATGGTAGGGCAACACAAGGTGAGCACGGGGACTTACCATTACTCTGCCCCGCCACTCAATTCCTTTACTTTCGAGTTCGGAAAGCTCTTCCACAAGCTGCGGCAAATCTATAACCATTCCAGCACCGAGAACGCACTTCTTATCGGGATGAAGTATTCCAGTGGGGACCTGATGGAGAACGAAACGCTGTCCAGCCACTTCGACTGAGTGCCCTGCATTAGCCCCGCCCTGGTAGCGAACCACTACCTCTGCATACGGAGTGAGAAAGTCCACAATTTTTGCCTTGCCCTCGTCGCCCCAGAATAACCCTACCACCAATTTGTTGCTCTTTTCCACCATGGTCTCTTAGCCTATTTAAAATACTGTTTCAAGCCTAAAAATCAAAATTATTCTATTAAAGAAAGCGCCGCTGCGACAACCTCTTCAGGCTTTATGAGCCTCATGCAATTGTGATGTCCCTTTGGGCACCTTTTATGTCCATGAGGTCCGCACGGTCGGCATTCGAGATTAACTTCGACTACTTTAGCCTTAGAAGCCAAAGGATAAAATCCCATTTCAGGGGTAGTTGGGCCAAAAATAGAAACCACTGGCACACCAGAGGCAGCCGCGATGTGCCCAGCACCGGAGTCGTTTGCTATGACCACCTCGCCAAAAGAGAAAAGCGCTGATGTAAATAAAATGTCGTTGTTCGTTGAAACGAATATTTCCCTGCCGATCTCTTCCGCTATGGAACGGCAAAGTTCCTTTTCTCCAATGGAACCCACGATGCCAATAGCATAGCCACTTTCCACGAGTTTTCTTCCTACTTCGGCGAGAAACGGGTACCGCTTCGTTTCCCAGGCACTTCCTGGCGCAATGAATATCAGCCTTTTGCCTTTGGGCGCGTTTTCGGAAAGAAACAGATGAGCCTGAATTCGATGGGACTCGGCAGGATAAAGCTTTGGCTGTGGTAATTGGGAGTATGCTATGCCAAGCGGAATGGCAAGAGCCGCAAGCCTTTTAGCTTCATGGTCAAAATTTGAAACATCAACTGTTTTAGTGTAAAGTATTTTAGCTGGGGAAGACTTAAAACCTATCCTTAAAGGTATCCTTGCCAGGAATGCTATTAATGCGCTGCGCCACCACCTTTGTGCCAGCAAAGCTGCATCATAATTTCTCGACTTAACAATCGGCACGATTCTTAATATGCCACCTATCCCCCGGTCTGCGCCGTTTTTGTCGAACAACAAGATATCGCTCACGAAGGGGTTGTTAACATAAATTTGGTGAGCCTTGGGGGTCGTCATTACCTCGACCTCGTTACCAGCTTCAGCGAGAATTTGTATGAGCGGTAGAGTCAGTATGTTATCACCTATCCACGCAGTCTGTATAACGAGAATCCGCATTTGACTCTTACTTTTCCTCGTAAACGAACACGACTCGCCTGTTCTTTCTTTTTGCCTCAGCGCTGTAGCTTCGGATTACCGGGTCCCGTTCGCCCATCGCTACAACCTCTATCTGCTTCGGATCAACACCTTCGTCTTTGAGGAATTGAATTATTTTTTCACCGACTTTTCGCGCTCGTCTTCTGTTGTAGGCGGGGCTTCCTTGAATGTCTGTATAAACAAGCATTTTAATTTTTCTTGCGGGATAGGCTCTCAGCCTTAAAGCCAGCCTTTGAAGTTTATTCAGTGCACTTGCGGTAAGCTCAAGATTGTCGCGGAAAAGGTTTTCTATCTCCTCATGCTCCACAGGGGGTATTTTGGGGCACCCGAACCTATCCACCTCAAAACCCGTGGGAGTGCCCGGGCACTGGTCTAAACCGTCGAGCACACCATCTTCATCGGAATCGCGCGGGCAACCTATAAGGTCCACCACTGCACCCGAAGGGGTATTAGAGCAAGAATCAGCATAATCGGGAACACCATCGTGGTCAGAATCAACGGGACAGCCTACCGAATCGACATTAATGCCCTTGGGCGTATTTGGGCATCTATCAACGCCATCGTAAACACCGTCGCTATCGCTGTCCTCAGGGCAACCAGTCGAATCAACGAGCGCAGCCAAAGGCGTGTTAGGGCACTTATCGATGCCATCAAAAACGCCATCAGCATCACTATCTAAGGCACAACCATTTTTATCTACCAAAGCTCCTTCAGGGGTTTTCGGGCAGCGGTCCAATCGGTCCACCACCCAATCGTGGTCCTTATCACTGAAACCAAGCTTTACCTCAAGCTTTAGCGCAATGCCAAATTTCGTTCCATCACTCTCAAATCCCGCAGTAGCCACACCAAAAGCCAACTTTGCCACAACGGCGCATGTCAAAAGATATGAACCACCAACGGAAACCTCGAAGAACGGTTTTTTATCGTTTTCGCGGAAAAAAACACCGCCACCAACATCAAGCTCAGTCGAAGCCCTTTTAGTCATAATTATCTTAAAGCGGGAGAGAATTTTAGGCGCTGCTATGAACTCATCGTTTTTTGCGGTTGCGACACCAGCACCAAAAGCCAATTTACTATCGGAATTGAACATAACACCTAAAGCAAGACAGGGGCTCTCAAGAACCCCTGCGCCAGCCTCGACTGAAAAGTAATCGTAGGCGCCCAAAAGGTTGATGACCAACGATAAGAGTATAAATGCTCGAATCATGGAACTAAAATTGCACTTTTATTGGCTCGTAAATCTCGGGGACTTTGCAATCTATTGGGCACTTTCTGCAGAAGTTTATGGCATCGCTGGTTGAACCCACTATGGAGCCGAAATGCATTGGTATGGCAAGCTTGGGTTTTATCGTTTTCGCCGCTTCTATCGCCTCAGAGACATTCATGGTGTATGTTCCACCTATCGGTAAAAGTGCTACATCTGCGTTGATCGACTTCATTTCTGGTATCAGGTCTGTGTCACCTGCATGATAAACTCTTACGCCATCCATCTCCACCACATACCCAACCCAGCCGCTTTCTTTGGGGTGAAATCTTTTCCCAATATTATACGCTGGGACAGCTTCAATTTTCACACCGCCTATTTCGATAGTATCGCCGGGTTTAACATTTCTCACATTACCCGACATTTTGCAATCGGAAGGGGCTACAATAACTGTGCTATCGCCGAGGATGCGCTTTATATCGTTCTGAGAGAAGTGGTCGAAGTGAGAATGAGTAACAAGAACAATGTCAGCAGGTGGTAATCCGGTTTTTATCTGGTAAGGGTCTATGTATATCCTCTTTACTCCCTCAAGCATGAATCCAGCATGTCCCAACCATGTTATTTCCATTTTTCCCCTCCTCTCCTTCTACTTTAATCCTCAGCGGACTCTTTTCACCAACCGGAAACCGATAAAATTTCGCCTTGTTTCGGGGGATTTTTTTGCTCTCGATGTAGTTCTGAGATTGTAGCCGGGCAAATCAATAGATGAAGTCGTTATGTAGCTTCCTCCGCGCACCACTTTTTCAGTGCCGGTCTCGGGACCCGTGGGGTTCTCGTATGGGGAGAAGCTGTAGTAATTAATATCGAACCAGTCATAACACCATTCCGCGACATTTCCCGCCATATCCATAACTCCAAACGGAGATGCACCATGTGGATACGAGCCAACGGGAGCGGTCAGACGATAGCCGTCATCGTAAGAATCCATGCCCCCATCAGCGCCTGATTTGTAGTTGCAAAATGTGCTGTCACCTCTGTAGAACTCATTTCCCCACGGGAATTTGAAGCCATCAGGAATACCATCGGAATTAATGTCCTCGCCCTCGTTTCCTCGCGCTGCGAACTCCCATTCAGCCTCGGTGGGAAGGCTTTTCCCCACGAAACGGGCATAAGCCATAGCCTCGTACCATGAAATTCCGGTAACAGGGTAATTCGGGAATTCCTCCCCAAGATGGTAGTCGGGATTGCCCCAGTTAAGGGGAGCATTTATGTGCTCTGACTCCTTCCACTTCCAGCTTACCGGGTCCCACCACTCAGGGTCATCGTAGCCGCCAGAAGCGATGAACTCGGCATACTGTGCGCATGTAACTTCGTACTTGTATATGTAATATTCGGATAGGTGAACGATGTGAACGGGAAACTCCTCAGCACCACCAATTCCCCACGAGTCACCCATATCAAATTCGTCAGCTGGAATGTGAACGAGTGGTGCATGGTCATCATGAGGTATCGGGACTTCCTCCGTCGTCACGGTTACTTTGTTGCTCTTAAGCGGTTCACCACCGAGAGGTAGAACATAAACCCTGAAGGAGTATGTCGATGTGGGGGCTAAATAGTCAACAAGAAGTGATGTATCACCCACAGTTCCTATTTCAGCGACCATGGAATCGGTCGAATCAACGGTTGCACCAGAAGCCATGTAAACCCGGTATCTGTAAAACACACCGCTCGTGAATCGCTTCCACACAAGATAAACATTGTGAGAACTCTTCTTTGGGGCATCGAGCCTGAAATCGGAAGGTTCCTCAGGAAGTTTCGCGAACACAGTTACTGACGCGCATGCACTGTCACCATCATTATCGAAAGCACATGCCACGATTAAAAGATTGCCCGTATCCGATGAGTCAGCCACGGAAACCTGGTACGGAGACGAGGTTAGCGTTGCCAAAGTCTCGCCGTTGACCATGAAGACCACCGAAACAACGCTATCGTCATCGGTAGCCTCCACCGTTATATCAAAAGGAATGAACACCGTATCGCCATTGTGCGGAGCCGTTATACTTATTTCTGGCGGTTTGTTTTCCTCTCCCGATGGCGGCTTTTTCTTCTCGCATCCTGTAAAAATAAGCCCGAAAGCGATAGCGATAAGCAATACCCTGGCTGGTTTCCTCATTAAATCCTCCCTCCGTTGTTAACATTCAAAATATACGCTCTGATGCCCAAAAAACAATTCAAAATAAGGTTACATCGGAATCGCGGGGTACATTAAAGGGAAAGTCCGAACATGCAGATGCCGTACTTCCTGATTTATTCTCTGCGTGGCCCTATGTTTTCTTGCTTATGTTATTTTCAATCCAATCTGCAGCTCTGCGAATTCGCGCAACAACTTTCTCCCTGCCAAGAATGGCGAGCATCTCGAAAAGACTCGGTCCCATCCTAAGCCCTGATACAGCCACTCGTATGGGGTGAATTATCTTACCCGCACCAACGCCAACCTTTTTGGCATACCCACGAACCACCGCTTCGATGTTCTCCTCCGTCCACGGCTCCAAATTTTCGAATTCTTGGGCGACCTCACGAAGCCAAAGTTCTACACCGGGCTTGAAGCTTTTCTTAACTCCCTCAGGGTCATACTGCGTCGGCTCGCGGAAGAAGAAAAATCCGAGTTCTCGCATGTCAACAAGGGTTTTTAGGCGTTCCTGCATGGCTTTACTAACTTTTATCAGATAATCGCTGTCACAGGGATTCTCGTCAGTGCAAAAACCCCACTCTTTGTAGAATGGCATTAATCGCTCGGTAAGCTCTTGGGGAGTGAGCATCCTTATGTATTCGCCATTCATCCAGCGAAGTTTATCGAAATCGAACACGGATGCAGCCGTATTTATTCCGCCTATGTCGAAACGCTTTATGAGCTCGTCTTTCGTGAATATTTCGGTGTCGTCCTTTGGTGACCACCCCAATAACGCCAGAAAGTTAAACATTGCTTCGGGAAGAATTCCTTTTTTCTGGAACTCTATTATCGATGTCGCACCGTGACGCTTTGAGAGCTTTGAGCGGTCTGGACCGAGAATCATTGGTAGGTGCACGAATTTTGGTGGCTCCCATCCGAAGGCTGCATAAAGAAGAACATGTTTCCCAGTGCTTGGTATCCACTCCTCAGCGCGCATAACATGCGTTACTCGCATGAGATGGTCGTCGACTATATTAGCAAAGTGATATGTTGGAAAGCCATCGGATTTTATGAGAACTATGTCGTCAAAAGTTGAGTTTTCGAAACATATCTCTCCTCTCAGCTCATCACGAAAGCATGTTTTCCCCCACAAAGGCATTTTGAACCTCAAGACTGTATTAGGGTCAGCAGGGTCGCTCACCAAATTCCGCTCTCTGCAATGGCGGTCATACATTGGCGGAAGTCCCTTTTCCATTCGCTCCTTCCTAACGCGCTCAAGTCTTTCAGGCGAGCAATCGCAATAGTATGCTTTTCCCATCTCGACAAGCTTCCGCGCAAACTCATGATATATTTCTATCCGCTGGGACTGAAAATACGGACCGTATTCACCATCCACCTCTGGTCCCTCGTCCCAATCGAGTCCAAGCCATCTAAGCCCAGACATTATAGCCTCAAGAGCCTTAGGGTCATACCGCTCTCGGTCGGTATCCTCTATTCGCAGGATAAATGTTCCGCCGTGATGGCGCGCGAACAACCAGTTGAAAAGCGCGGTTCTTATGTTCCCAACATGCGGAAGTCCCGTTGGTGATGGAGCGAATCTTACCCTTACCATGTTTACCCCTTGATAGAGTTCGAAACTATTATTAACAACGAAACACTATAAAGCAATTACTTTTCACCGAATCGCATAAAATGCACGCTCGCCCTGTTTGATTGCTAATCAAGTTAATTTTACTATTTTAAGCTTATGGAACTTGAGGCGCGCGACATCCATGTTGACTTCGACGGGAAAGAAGTGCTTTCTGGGGCGAATCTGACTTTAAGAAAACCGGGAGTGGTTGCGCTTTGTGGCGAAAACGGCAGCGGCAAAACTACCCTCTCTCTTGTCCTTGCGGGGATAATAAAGCCGGAAAAAGGAACAGTCAGGCTGGACGGTCTGAATCCATTTGATGACAGCACAAAATACAAATATCGTCGTCACATAGGCTATGTTTTCCAGAATCCAGAAGACGGTTTCGTTGCAACCGATGTACGCCGCGAGATAGCCTTTACACTAGAGAACCTGGCGCTTCCCAGGGACGAAATAATAGCACGAGTCGATAGGGCAATGGAAACTTTCGGGCTAATGCCTTTTGCTGATCGGTCGCCGCTTGAGCTTTCTGGTGGAATGAAAGCACGAGTCGCCATAGCAACTGCCATAGCGTCAGGAGCCGATTTTCTCATTCTTGATGAACCCGAAGCCTACCTTGATTACAACGGTATAAAGTCACTCTTTTCCGCTATAAGCGAAATAAGAAACACAGCGGGTATTCTTCACATCACACAGCTCCATAAAGCTGCGCAGAACGCGGATAAAGTCTTAGTTCTAAAAGATGGAAAACTTACAGAACCAAAAAATATTCCTCTATGTGCACTTGAGCTTCCCAAAATTGAGGCAGGACGAAAGAGCGACGAAATAGCATTAGCTTTTGAAAATGTTGACTTTAGCTATGTTGAGGAGTTAGTGCTAACCGATATTTCGCTGGTCATAAGGAAGGGCGAACTCGTGGGTCTCGTTGGTGCGAGCGGCTCCGGAAAAACCACGCTGGCACTTTTGGCTGCGGGAATCCTTAAACCATCGTCGGGTAGGATAGAAAGTTTCGGGCGAGTAGGTATCGTCATGCAGTTTCCAGAGATGCAATTGTTTGCCAACACTGTCTGGAACGATGTTTGCTACGGTCCGAAGGTTCTTGGGCTGAACAACCCGAAAAAGAAAGCCGTCGATGCGCTTGAATTGGTCGGTATCGACGAGGAACTATGGAACTTGTCACCTTTTGAGCTTTCCGACGGTCAGCAAAGGCTTGTCGGCTTGGCAGGAGTTATTGCTACAAACCCCGAGATATTAATCCTTGACGAGCCATTCGCTGCGCTCGACTCAAAAACCTGCGGAAAAGTTCTAAAAATTATCGCAGAGCTAACCAAGAAAAAGACCACAATAATACTCATAACCCATCGCACGGACATATTAAGCAAAACGGCACACAGAGTAGTGGCACTTAAGGCTGGGAGAATATCTTACAGTGGAAATGCTAACGAGCTCTTTGGAAGCATCGAACTTTGCGAAAAACTTGGCATAGCCCCACCATCTTTTTGGAGCAACAATAGTAAAGAAAATGTGATACTGAAATAGCTTCGCAACTTACATTTTGTAATCTTCAAAATTTCTTGATTTAATTAGAATTGCGCTAATTATCTTGACAAATTTCTAAAGATATCTATACTTATTTTTGATATAAATTAAGTTCGGAGGTTTATACCATGAAATATAGGCGATTGCTTGCTTATTCCGCCCTTTTTATTTCAATAATTACATCAATAATATTTTTTGGCTGTCAACAACACGGTAACCCTTATCCACCGGGACTTTTTGCTGTCTGGAACATAGATTCGCTTTACGCTATACCCGACCCTCTTCGAGCCTCAAGATACGACAACAAAGTTTGCGCACATGTAGTTGACTCAAAAGGCAATCCCATGCCCACGAGCGAGGCAGTATTTTTCAGCGCTGTTATAAATAACGAGCCCATGGATTGGCAGGAAAGCGCCTCGCCAAACGAGAAAGGCACCGCATGCGTTTATCTTAGCCTGGTTGGAGTCGAAATACCCGCCGAAAGCACCATCATAGTTATCGCCAAAGCTTACGGGCGCGAGGAATACAGCAAAAGCAAGATTTTTCGCATAGTAGGTCCTGACTACTCTCCTCCGGCGCAAATAAGGCTCGTTCTCCGCCAGCCGATATATTCTGGCAGTGGCGATACTGCGTGGATTGATGTTATAGTCACCGACAGCGCTGGTGGACCAGCACCTGGAGTCAAGGTGGGGTTCAGTGTAGAGGCTGGAACCGCAAGATTAAATAAAAGTTCGCTTACCACCAATTCGGACGGTATGGGGCTTGTGGGCGTGGTCGAGCCAGGACACCCAGAGACAACCATAGTAAAAGGTTACATAACATCGGATCCATCGATTAACGATACTGTTCATGTGCCCATAATAGAACCAATAGCATCAAGCATAAGACTTTCTGTTGACCCTGATACCGCCATAGCCAACGGCAGGGATACGATAAAAATAACAGCCTTCGTTACAGTAGGAGAATCGCGCCTTCCTGCACCTGATGGTATGCCAGTATGGATATGGGTTGAGCATGGACACCTTTTCGGAGTAAGATGGCTTAAAACACCATTTGGGCTGATAAGTAGACGACTGGAATCGAAACGAAGCAGCTTTGCGGGACCAGAATCCATACTCGTCTATACGGTCGATGGTCAGGCTAACGCATTTCTTCAAGCTGATTACACTATAGGGCGCGTGATGGTGGTTGCCCGAGCGAATCCGCTTGCCGATACTGCTTATGTCCGTTTTCTTCCCGGACCACCCGCTCACATAGACCTCTACGCAGAGGATACTATACTTACAGCCAACGGCGCCGACAACACCATGATATCCGCGATACTGACGGATCAATTTGGCAACCGCGTCAGCGCAGGCTACCCGGTAGCATTCAACGCATCGTCGGGAGAAGTTTATCCCGAGGTTGCCTATACGAACGACACGGGAGTGGCTACAGTTCGTTACACGGCAGGGTTTGTCCCGGGCGAAGTGGACATAGGAGCATCATACGGGACTATAGCCGCGCACATGACCATATATCTTACGAGTTCCATACCACGGCACATCGACCTTTCAGCCACACCAACTATCATAACTGTCGGTAGCGACAGCGCGATACTTCTTACCGCAACCGTTTCGGACTCGAATTTCCGTCCTGTTTCAGACGGTACGCCAATAACCTTCTGGGCTGAGGACGGCACATTCAGGTCTACCCCAAGAGCAACCAGATTCGAATCACGCTACATAACGCACACCACCGACGGGATTGCGACAGTCTATCTAAACCCCTCAAACCTCGCCCACGATGTCCTCGTAGCTGCATCAGGGTTCGACTCGTTGGGCAACCTTACCGCTACTGATACGATAACTGTAAAATTCGTTCCGGGAGCGCCGTTCAGCGTTAATGTGTGGTTCTCCCGGGACACGATATGGGCCAATAACTCAGACACTACAACAGTTTACGCGCAGGTTTTCGACCAATTTGGCAATCACATAGACGGTGGTAACACGGTAACATTCTCTGCACCAACGGGTTCGCTTTACACATCGACTGCGCTTACCGACACTCAGGGTATAGCGTGGACCATATTCAGAAGCGGGAATGTCGCTGGATTGTGGAACATACAGGCATCCTGCGGGGCAGCCAGCGGAGTCGGGAGCATATACCTTAAAGGAACAATACCCATGCACATATCGCTTTTCGCATCGTCCATGTCGATACCAGCCAACGGAACATCCATAGATACACTTTCCGCACAGGTTCTCGACTCAGCCTACGGTCCGGTATCGGACGGCACACCAATACTTTTCAAGACTACTGCTGGGAATTTAGTCCCCATAGGCGTTTCGATGGCTTTTGTCGATTCATTATCATCAACGACGAGAGATGGCTATGCAAAAGTCTTGCTTCGTTCCGGCACAGTCGCCGGATGGGACACAGTAGTTGCTGAGGCGAAATCAGCGGGTGGTGCCGTGATAGCAGATACGCTTCTTGTGGACTTCACACCAGGGCCACCATATTCAATAAATGTGACGGTAGTTCCGGAAACGATTTTTGCTGAGACCACCGCAACAGCCGATGTTTACGCGCAGGTTTTCGACTCATACGGGAACCATCTGAGGGCGGGTACTTCGGTAAACTTCACGATAACAGACGGCACGATAACCTCTACAGCTATCACCGATTCACTGGGCATAGCCCACGCTGTGGTTCACGCGGCAAGATATCCTGTAACGGCAAGAATAACTGCCCGAACTGGTGCTACAGTTGAGGGGACAGCGAACATAACATATATCCCATGCCCCGTTGCGACTATAATTCTTTCAGCAAGTGCGGATACAGTAAGAGTAGCTCAAAATCTCGATATCGTGGCGAATGTTTACGATTCAACCGGCGGCATAGTTTCGGATGCCGTGCCAGTTTCGTTTAGCGCAAGATATGGCACCATCACACCACCAACGGCATTCACTATTGCTGGTGCAGCTAACGCCGTGTTCACAGCCGCCACAGTTGCAGTGCCCGACACGATAATAGCCACTGTTAGCGGAATAGTATCCGACACACTCGTTATCGATGTTAAACCTGGCGAGGTAGCACGAATCGAGGTTTCCTCGGACCGCGACTCGCTCCCAGCGGATGGACATTCAACGGCAAACATTACGGCTCAACTCTTTGATGCTTACGGTAACCATCTTCTCTCCGGGAACACCGTATCGTTTGATGCTTCGCTTGGGACTTTGATACCAACATCTTCAATAACAGACTCCCTTGGCATAGCGAGAACACGTTATCAAGCTGGAACCTCGACCGGACTTGACATAGTTCGCGCGACATCAGGCTCAGCTATAGGACAGAAAGAGCTGGTTTTATACGGTCCTCAGCCATATTTAATGATTCTAACCGTTAATCCCGACCAGATAAGACTTGGTGGGGATACAGCCAATATTTTAGTCGAAGTTTACGATTCGTTCCTTTCGCCGATCATAGACGGCACGGTAGTGAATCTTAGGTCCCTCATGGGAACCATAATACCACCCATGGCCACCACAGTCGACGGCAAAATAAACGCCATCTACATTCCCGATACACTCGTTGGCATCGACACCATAATAGCTCAATGCGGGGTTCTGGCTGACACGCAGATCGTAAAAGTTAACGCCGGGCGGTGCAGAACTATCACCCTTTCAGCAGTTCCTGAAACCATCGCGGCTGATGGCTATTCACGCTCGAGTATAACTGGAAGGTGTTACGACGCTTACGGTAATGCATTGCCGGAAAACATTCCTGTTCAACTCTCCACTACTTTGGGAAGCGTTATATCACCTGTTCTTACTGACGAAACAGGAGCATTCACAACAACGCTTACGAGCAGCGAAGTTATAGGAAGAGCCACAGTAACAGCTACATGCGAAGATGCCATCGAGGCTGTGGATGTATGGTTTGTAACCTCCGATGTGGCTTACATAATAATAACAGTTACCCCGAGCGTTCTTACGGCTGATGGGACGAGTACAGCGAATGTTACCGCTGATGTCAGAACCTCGTCAGGAGAACCGGTTCCGGACGGCACGGCCGTTAGTTTTACCGCCACCATGGGGACTATAACCCCTATAGCACTAACGAGCGGTGGAATAGCCACCGCAACACTTACAGCTCCTGAATCAACGGGGATAGGCTGGGTATATGCTAACTGCGTTGGACACTCGGACAGCGCGCGGGTGGAATTCGTTCCGGGTGAACCGCAGATGATAGTGCTTTCAGCAAGCCCAGACACAATACCTGCAGATGGTGTTTCACAATCTATTATTACTGCTCGGGTTTACGATGCACATTCAAATCCCGTTGGAAGAGGAGTAAGAGTTAATTTCTCGACTGATCGTGGAATTTTCGACTATGACTATGGCTTTACCGACAGCACCGGTACTGTAACGATGACATTAACGAGCGTGCGAAACGCGGGAATCGCTCATATACGCGCTACATCAGGAAGCGCTGAGGCAACAGTTGAGGTATATTTTGCGCCGCTTGTGGCAGCAAGGATTATAGTTCGAGCTGATTCAACGCGACTTCCAGCAGACGGTATCTCGACGACCCGGATAATAGCCACCGTCCTCGATAGCAGCGGTTCTACTGTGCCAGACGGCTCCCCAGTGTCATTCACAACATCATTGGGGGTGATAATTCCACCAACGGCATATACTGACAGTGGAGATGCTATATCAACTCTCCGCGCGCCAACGACAACAGGTATCGCGGAGATAATTGCCGATGCAGGAGGAGGTGTTGTTGGAACGACCTATGTCGAAATAGTCCCCGGACCACCAGCCAATATAGTAATGTCCGCTGACCCGACTACAATACCAGCTAATGGAACGACAACATCCGTCATAACTGGCACTGTTTACGATGCCTTCGGCAATCCTATAGGCTTCGGCCACGAAGTAAGATTTTCAACCGACCCGCTTATGGGCAGCGTTGACAGCGTGGCTTATACCGATTCTTCAGGCAATTTTACGACTACATTTCATGCCGGTATCCGCTCAGGAACGGCATTCATCATAGCCAATTGCGGCGCCGCAGTGGGAAGAGTAGCTGTCGACCTCATACCGACCGATGTAGCCAATATCTCGCTGACGATAAGCAGGACAACCTTGATAGCCAATCAGATGGACACAGCAACGGTCTTTGGAACAGTTTACAACGCAGCCGGAATGCCCATAACAGACCGAACACCAGTACATCTTGAGGTGCACGGTGTGGGCACAGCAGCAGGTGATAATGGATTCGTGCTACCGGCAATAGCATACACCGACAGCGGAAGATTCAGCGCACAATATCGGTCCGGAACTTTAGCCCAAACAGCATGGATAATAGCGTTTGTGGACACTATAATAGATTCAGTCATGGTAAGGCTTATTCCTGGCGAGGCTGACTCCATTGAGCTTACAATAATCCCGTCATCAATACCAGCCGACAGCTTCTCTACTGCTGCGGTGACAGCGAAGCTATACGACGCTTATGGTAATGCTTTAGGGGCAGGGGTTGCGGTCAATTTCTCGATAACGCTCGGATCTATATCACCTGCCACAGCACTGACAAATTCCGCAGGCAAGGCGTATGCTACAATAAGAAGCAGCCGGGAAGTAGGCATAGCAAGAGTTACGGCTCGTTCAGGTTCAGCGGTAGGAAGCGCAGAGATAGCATTCACCAGAACTGACGCCGCGATGGTATCGGTCACTGTGGAACCCGCATCAATCACTGCTGATGGCGTATCAATGTCCATGGTGCGAGCTTTCGTCATAGATTCGCTTGGAAATCCTATATCGGATGGAACTCCCGTTACATTTGAGCTCGTCGTAGACACATTGACTGGCGATACGCTGGGGACTCTTCTGCCAACAATCGGGCTTACAGACAGCGGTTACGCTGCAGTGCAGTTCAGAGCGGGTACGAAAGTCGGAATAGCAAGAATCAAAGCGTGCGTCGATACAGTTTGTGGCTATGCGGATATAACGCTCACCGCAGGACAAGCTGACTCAATGGTTCTTACCGTCGAGGATACCATCTTGCCTGCCGATGGTGTGAGCATAACAAATGTTATCGCAACAGTTTACGACAGGTTTGGCAATAGCGTTGGTGCTGGCAGAACCGTAACATTCGGCGCACTGCTCGGTACCATAAACCCAACGAGCACAAACACTAACTCCTCAGGGATTGCTTATGCCATGTTCACAGCAGGGACGACACCGGGCACGGCGAGGATAACCGCCTCGTGTGAGGGGGCATATGCTACCGCGGATATAACGCTAACTCGCGAGCAACCTGCGACCATACTTGTCAAAGCTGACCCGCCACGAATAACGGCCGATGGTATTTCAACAAGCACGATAACTGCGCGCTTACTCAACAGCAGAGGTGAATTAGTTGGCGATGGTCTTCCAGTTATTTTCCATGTTAGAGATACGCTTGGCAACCCATTCGGGACCATAGACACTATCGCCACCACATCAGGAGGAGTAGCTACGGTAACGCTTACTGCTCCCACCACAAAAGGACGCGCTATAATAACCGCAGAATATCGCACCACAACGGACACGATAATCGGCTCAACGGACATTACTTACATCTCGGGGGCACCAGCGACCATTGAAATAATAGCAATACCGGGAACCCTGTATGCCGGCTCCGATGCTAATGCGGAAGTAAGAATAGTCGTGCTCGATGTTTACGGCAACATCGTCGACCCAGCGCAAAGCGTTTCAATAAGCACTGATTTAGGTTCAATAGTCCCGACTACGGGCTTTACTGGTGACACTATAATCTGTACATATACCGCTGGTTCTACTGTTGGCAGAGCAACTATAACGGCTACCTGTGGCGGTGTTACTGGCACCGCATACATATGGCTGATACCACAGAATGTAGCCATTCTCAGCATTTACGCTGACTCGATTTCGTTAGTAGCTGACGGTCACTCGTCGACGGGAATAAATGTTTACGCTCAGGATTCTACTAGCAGCGCGGTCGCGGACAGCACGCCCATTTTCCTTTCGTCCTTCGGTGGCGTTATTAGCCCATCGGTAGTTTTAACATCAGGGGGCTGGGGGAACGCAACTTTCACAAGCGGAACATCCGCACCAGAGACAGCCTTCGTAGCCGCCGTTGCTGGCGCTGCCACGGACACGGTATTCATAACATTGCGTCCGGGACCTCCCGCAGAAATAATTGTCGTTCCAGATACCGATGTATTGGTGGCTAACGGCACGGACACCACCAGAGTGCGAGCCTACATAAAGGACGCCTACGGAAATTGGGTGGAAACAGGATTAACAGTAGATTTTTCCGCCACAAACGGCTACATAACCCCAACGGACATAACCCACGCCATGGGTGACACAACGGGATACGCGGATGCCATATTCAGAGCAGGCACCGCACCCGGCATAGCAATAATAACTGTAAACTGCGGTGGGGCAACCGGTCAGGCAAGAATAACCTTAACTCCAGCTGACATAGGCGAGATACAGGTTTTCGCGGACTCCGCGGAACTCCCCGCTGACGGAAGCTCAAAAACGAGGATTTACGGTTATGTCAGGAACACATCGGGCGGTCCCATAGCCGATAGCACCGTGGTAACATTAACCATATCGCCCGACACGATGGGCGTAATGAGGAAAGGGCTCGCGCGAACTTCAGGAGGGGCATTCGCCGACACATTCGTCGCGGGAATTCGAGCGGGCAACGCATGGATTATCGCACAGGCCGGAACGATGCGGGATTCAGTGCTTATAAGGCTTGTTGGCGGACAACCTTATACTATAAGAATGACTCCGCAGCGGGGCATGATACCAGCCGATTCGGTATCAACTGATACTATCGGCGTTGTAGTGTTCGACCGCTACGGCAATAGAGTCGGTTCGGGCTATACTGTTAATTTTACCACCAGCCTTGGCGAGGTTTTCCCCGCATCTGGAGTTACCGACACCATGGGTAGCACATTTGTTTTCATCCGCTCAGCACGACAAACGGGTTCAGCGTTAATTCGCGGGACATGCGGTAGCGCACACGGAGAATGCACCGTAATGCTTACAAGCACGACACCAACTACCATAATGCTCACATCCTCCGCATACACTCTTACCGCAGATGGTTCCTCTACTGCCCAGCTTACTGCGATGGTATATGATACGAGCGGACATCTCGTAAGCGATGGTGTTCCGATATTCTTCATTGTTAGTGATACATCACTTGGCGATGTTATGCCACGGGTTTCATACACATCGGGGGGTGCTGCTACCGCCACATTCAGAGCCAAAACCAAGCGTGGACTTGTAACCATACGCGCGCTAAGCGATTCCGCTCACTACGATGAAGTCACAATACTCCTTCAGGCGGGCGAACCAGCTACGATAGTCATGACAGCTACCCCAGAAACCATATCTGCGAACAACATCGATCAAAGCGAGATTGTAGCGCAAATATTTGATTCATGGGGGAATCCGGTGTCTGCTGGGTTAACAGTTAACATAAGCGCGACTCTTGGGGACATGGTTTTCACCACGCTCGTCACGGACGACAGCGGAAGAGTTTACGATTGGCTTAAAGCGGGCTTAACCCCTGGAATGAGCCAGGTTACTGCGTCGTGCGGCGCGGCAAGAGGCGTTACTCAGGTTTACCTGCGACAAAGCCAGATAGGAACGATAAATCTCACCGCTAACCCAACGCAACTCACCGCCGACGGAACCTCCAATTCCATTATTACCGCAACGGTTTACGATGTTTCGGGTTCGCCTGCTACTGAGAACACAAAAATCTACTTCTGGTTCCAGCCACCCGGGATGGGGACGATAATCTCTCCACGATTCACCTCGGGCGGGAATGCAGTAACCAACTTCACTGCAGGAACTGATGTTGGAGACGGCTATGTCTGGATTTTCGCAGGGGACACTCTTCCGCCAGGAACAACTGTGCTGGACTCCACTTTGATAACGATAGTCCCTGGACCCGCAGCAAACATGATATTGTGGGCTGACTCAAGCCACACCCCGCCGGGCACGCTTTTCGCCAACGGGATAGATAACACATATATTTTCGCTCGGGTTACCGACGCGTTCGGCAACATAGTTCCAGCAGGGCAGGCAGTAACATTCACCACCACGCTTGGAGAATTTGTGCCGAGCAATGTAGCATACACGGACACATCGGGGATAGCACGCATTCAACTTCGCGCAGGTAACACCACAGGAAATGCGGTCATAACAGCAACTTGCGGGGATGCGTATGGGTTCACTCAAGTAACCATGATTCCTACACCCGTCAGAACTGTCGTTCTCGATGCCGACAAACTAATGCTTACTGCCGACGGAGTGGACAGCACAAGACTTCGCGCTATAGTCTATACTGTTGGCGGTGGTTATGTATCTGATGGCGTTATGGTCCACTTCTTTACTGACAGCGGTTATGTTAGGCCCATGCCCGCAACCAGAACCACAACGGGCGGTGTGGCCGAAATAATGATCCGCGCCGATACTATAGCTCGTCCGAGAGTCAGGGTTTATGCGTATGCGGAGAGTGATACCAGTGTATCCGATACCGCCAGCATAACATTCACTCTTCAGCCAGGGCCACCGGATAGAATCGTGGTCGACCCGGAAGCCACAGATAGCGCGACACTACCCGCCGATGGCACATCGCGGACTTACATAGATGTCTGGGTCTACGATAGAT
>JAGGRZ010000151.1 GCA_021159335.1 bacterium | reverse complement strand
GAGGAATAAAAAGAAAAAATGAAAATAAGCTGAGTGAACAGATGCACAAAACAAAGCAATAATATAATATAAAGCAAGCAAAGAAGAAAAAACAAAAATAAAAAATAAGACTAAGGCTTGCTGAAATAGCAGTATACGCAACCGTGCTTGCAAGACTTGAACTCTGGCAGACCTTCGACTTTTGCCCAACATTTACAATGCTGACGCTGTTTCCGCTGCGGTGGCACTGGCTTATACCCTAAACGGCGGTACTCTGTATCTGCAACGCATCCGGTCTTGCTTATGCGCGGGTCTATTGCATGCTCGATTTGCGGCAGAGGTGCACAGTATTCAAGAGAAACGCCGAGCTGCTGCGCGCAATCTGCAAGCGCTGTGCTGTGCCTGCAGATCCATGATGCGGGATAATAGAAACTATTAGGCACAGAGAGGCCGATAGACCTGAACCGCTGCCTGACAAACGGATACAAAGAACAATAAGAGATGCGAAAGCGCCGAACGCCGAGCTGTGCAAACTTACGCATAACATTGAAACAGCGGAGATGGTTAGCACCAAAGATAATAGGATCAACCCTAACTACGAGCTGATCCTTTAGTACATCGGCGAGCTGTTGCACGGCTGGTACCAAATCTGCAGGCTTTGGCACGTGGGGCTCGAACTTGGAGCCTCCCAAGCCACTAATTGTAACATGGACTAAGGAACGGTGGGCATTATCGAGGATAATATCCGTAAGTGGGCGCGGGTCCTTAGTGATGAAATATAATGGACCGTCATGCTTGGCTACGCGCTGCATAAGGAGCGGAACATGGTGCGCAGGGTCTGTATACTCGCTGAAAACCATAAATATCTTTTGCATTTTTCACCTCCTAATTTATTTCGCTAAGCTTGTTTTTTAACACGAAATAGAAAAGGAGAAAAAAACAGAGCTATTCAAGCAAGAACCCCGCGAGATTCTCTTCTCGCGGGATATATTCGACTTTCACATTTGAAAGTTCATGCAGTAGGCGAATAGCTTTCTGATACAGGGGCTTGACAGATGCTGATTTAACTTTATAGCGACCGTTTACTTGATTCACGACTAATTGTGAATCCGACTTGATAATGACTTGCTCTTTGGGGCGGGCATGCTTGATATATATCAACGCATACACCAATGACAGATACTCCGCACGGTTATTCGTACCGTTGCCAACATCTTTGATGACTTTGAATCCTGTGGCTGGTGAAACCACAGCTATCCTTGATGGTCCCGGATTTCCTTTAGATGAACCGTCAATGTATATTTCCATGACTATCACCTCCTAACTTTCATTTAATTCATAAAACTCGTTTTTTAGCACAAATATGAAAAAAATAAATAAAAAATTACCTGCGCAGAGGGCAAAATTGTGGTTTGTTTCCGTCGCACAGTATATGTTGATATCCGTATTTCTTATAGTCTATCACCTGAAGCAACTTGCAACCAAGTGGTAAAACTCCTACGAAGCCTAGACATGGCGACATGCCGTTAACTGTCTGCCACTTGCACCTTACCCGACCACATGGCACTTCGTTGTCTTCAAGCTCTGGTTGCTGTTCTTTTTCGTTCCAGACTTTTACTCTAACGCCTTCTATTGTTTCTATTCTCATTTTCCATATCACCTCCTAACATTATTTATTCACCAAATTCGTTTTTAAAACACCTAAAAGAGAAAGAAATAATAAAAAAGAGTGAAGAGAAATCACAGCATTTCCATGTTTACTGATATGAGCTTGTGACATGATGAAACTGCAAGTACTGTATTATATATTTCGTCATTGGTAAGCATCTGAGGTGAGAAGAACCCGAAATGCTCTAGCCTGCCATCACTGGTTTGTGCTACAACGTTGTAATAGTAACCTTTCATACGCATCACCTCCTAACACTATTTCACAATTATCGTTTTTAAATAGATACTCATGGCTGAATGAAATGGATTTCACGACCAATGGACTGCGCGTACCTGACAGTATTTGCAGTACCCCCAGAGGACCCATCCCAAACTGCACACAGGAGATTGCAGTGCCGAACCATGACCTCATTACGGCGCATGTACCCAGCCATACTGAATGTAGACTGAACAACAAATGTACGAACAGCGTGGGAGATGAGATACCGGAGATGTGCACGGGAGGAAGAATTCCAGCGGGCAGTGAATACACGGACTGGGAACGGGAGAACGAAAACAAACGGAATACCGAGCTCAATACAGACCTCAGCGGCGAGCTGATCTACCCCAAGAGCACCACCGGAGATAACCAGCAAGTCGGGATGTAACTCAAATTGGTGCGAAAGGAACTGGCGAATTTGGGATTTAACAGCAGATATGTCACGAAGCTTACCGGGACGGTGACCAGTGAAAGCTATTTTGTACATAATTCATAAAATTCGTTTTTTGAATTGCAAAACAAAAAATAAAAAATAAAAAATACAAATCCTAAAACAGTGTTTTAATAACCGGTATTTGCCGGTGCGCCTTTGGCTTTACCGGGAGAGTTTTGAACTCCCACCACTCGGCACCATCGTATTCTTCTCTTTCGAGCCACCAGTCTTCTCCTACAATTACCAAATCGGTTGCTACCATAGCTGTTCCATATCCACTATCATATTCCACATCCGCTATTGCAGCAAACTCGTTCCAACTGCAGTAGCCAAATCCGGGAATGCCACACCACTTCACATCCTCTGGCTTCTTGTTGTGTTGCTCTAATATCTCAAGTGTTTCTTTTAGCAAGTTCTTTTTCATACACATCACCTCCTAACATTGTTTATTTCACTACTATCGTTTTTTGATAAGCTCACCTAAGCAAAAAAAAGAAATAAAAAAGAAAAAACAGTTTTACAAACCTTCCAAATAGCGGTTTAATTCGCGCTCTTATTTTTCCCGCGCGCCCGTCCGTTCAGCTCGGTGGGAACCCATCGCGGGTTACTACCCGCGAATGATGGCGACTGCGCTGTGAATGTGAATGTCTTTCCTATCAAATCCTCGGTGCTGCGGATGCCCAACTTCTCCATTGCGGGCACAAGAAGTTCTGTTACATGCATCGGGCGGAACTTCTGTATTACCACATCGCCATTAACAGCTTTGACAACTTTCTTATCGGTAATCTTTGCGCGGATGTATAATGCGTCGTAACCTGGGAACTTTGCATCTTCGCGCTCTTCGATTGACTCTATCTTTGCTGTGAACTTCTCTGGCAGTAGGTTTAGACGGGCAATCGCGGTATAGTTTTGTTTCAGTTCTTCTATTTTCATACACATCACCTCCTAACTTATTTTTCACCCTTTTCGTTTTTTGCTAGATTTTCTCCACATACTTTAGGACTGCCATATATCAGTTCGTGTTGCAGATTCCTCAAAAAGTTCAGTTCTTTCTCCGCCGCATCTCGCATTGTCCATAAGTCAGCTCTCCGCCAAGCTAACCGGAACCGATAGTATTCTGTTTTCGCACAATCTGTGCACCCAGTCTTTTCATATACTGGACAGCCCGTGCAATCTGGAAATGTTTCGCATAGTGCACAGTTATCTCCGCCGCGTTCTAAGTCTTCATCAAATTCTCGCACACTCCGAATCTTCTGCAAGCAGTCCACTATATCCTGCCATTTCTGAATTGACAGGTCGAGCGGATCATCACCTCTCTCCAGTCTCCTTAGCATTTCTTCTCTTTTCATGTTTTTTTTAAAAAAAATCACCTACTTACGCAGACCTTCTACTTTGACATTTTTTAGTTCTAGCTTCACTCTCTTGCCACACTCTTCGCAAAGAGTGTAGCAGATGCACCCGGAACCGCCTTCCCACTTCTTTCCGCAGCGTCTGCATTGATACACTTCTTATCACCTCCTAACTTATTTCACCAATTTCGTTTTTCGCTATGCTCGCTCGCACTATTTCCAAGCACGGTTGTTCGATTTTGTCTTCAAGCAACTCCAAGTCGAATAAGGCATTCTCGACGACATGACTTAGCCGTTCAAGGCTGTCCTTAATCTCTAGCAATGTCTCTGTGTCCGCTAGCACAAGGTCTTTCGCCAGACCATCGCAGCGCATCCCTAACCCGATAGCATTACCTTTTATTCTACCTTTCATTTTATCGCCTCACTATTTCACCAATTCCGTTTTTTTGCAAATTCACCAGCAACACGTTTCTACCAGTTCTATAAACCAGCTTTTAAATTCTTCGGTCTCGTTGTTGGCTATGGTTATTATCCCATCGGCATTTTCTATGTCTTCGATTAGTTCATCCGCGTTCTTATAAGTCACGCTCTTCGGCATCGGATGCTCCTTTATGTATTGTTTTATTTCCTCGATACTTGCATTCCAAGTTAGCAAATCCCAAGTCATCGCTGAGTCGTATGAATATGTATCAACTAATGTCAATTTCCATTCCAATCCCATATCTTTTGCATCACCTCCCGGTGAACTACCCATCAACGAATTAATGGGCATCTGATTCATGAAGGGACGACATCCTTCGCCCTCCATGTCAGCGGTGC
>JAGGRZ010000150.1 GCA_021159335.1 bacterium | reverse complement strand
TGTAAGCCCGACTGAAACGGATTGTTGTCCATGATGTGGTAGAAATTTGATGGATAATATTTATTTATAACAGTAAAATAAATTTTAAAGTGCTCATTTCGAGCATTTGTTAGGCGGGCTTATGCCCGCTTTTTTATTCATACACAATCCGATAAAGATTGGGCATAGCTCACTTGTTATTGGTACCTCGGGTGATATTTCGCTTAATGGTTCAGTTTCTTTCGCTGTTAAATCGGTGACGGCGGACTATACAGCGACAGCGAGCGACCGTGTGATATTATGTGATGCCACAAGTAATAGCATAACAGTTTCTTTACCCTCTGCATCTGGTATAACTGGAGAGTCTATACCATTAAGAGAATCCATGGTTCAGTAAATACTGTAACGATTGACCCCAATGGTAGCGAAACAATCGATGGAGCATCGACATATTCGCTGAGTTCTCAATGGGATTTCGTGACAATAGTAAGCGATGGCAGCAACTGGGTGATAATAGCTAAATAAACTTGAGGGGCGCACAATGCGCCCCCTTACATTGCTTAAAGTCAGCAAGCGAGACAGTATTCCCAATATTTAGAAATTATCGCAATAATATGGTTTCTTGCCCGTTCGCTTCCCAGAACATCGAGAATCTGCGGCAAGCTGTGTGGCGGTGAACATTGTGAGATAGCCCTTTTTATTCTGAAGTAGCCGACCTCAAGGGATAGGATTGCCAGAAGCAGCCTGTCGAGTCTGTTAAGCTGTGACTTTTCAAATCTCTCGTAGCACCATCGTATGAATTCCACTGCGACTTTTGTGTTTGCGTTAGGGTCAAAAATTGAGCTATCGATATCGAGTCCGAGTCTTATGGCGAATTCCTGAAACAATTGATTTCGCAGCGCGAAAAGTCCGCACTTCCCGTTACCATCAGAGAATTTTGGGTTCAGTCCCGAACGGATGTCCGCAGTGGCAACAAACCATATAGGGAATAATGTGTCATTTTCGCACTCTTTCGGGAATCTTTTCTGCACCTCCTTTGTTATAAGCAATGTTTTGATTATCTCAGCCATTTACGAGCTTCCTCCTTACCTGCGAGATTATTTCTCTTCTTGCGACATCGGCATCCTTCAGTCCACAGGCTTTTATTAATTTGTCGACTGCCTCATCAAGCCAGTTGTCCCATTTTTGGTCGGGGAACAATGTCAACATCTCGTCGGTGATGCGGTCTGCTATTAGTGCTATTTCCTGTGCTCTTGCCAGTCTTGCGCTTGAAGCGTGTATCCACGGCTTGATGTATCTGCCCGCTATGTAGCCGATAAGAAGCATAAAGACCGGCATAATGCCGAGCTCGATAATTTTGTCGATCAAGATGTTCATGAAAACCTCCTTTTTGATTGGGTTGTGTTGGTTTGGCGAATTGTTTTTGTGGTTTGCGATTTGGGGTTGACAAAAAAATTTAGCTTAGGTTGACAATCGGGTTGACAAAAAGCCTGCTTAGACCGATGAGTGCCGAAAAAATAAATTATTTGTTATAAGCCTATACTATAAATTTATTGATTCAATGAACCCAAAGCTTACAAAGTGGAAATCGATACTCGCGCTTCTTCTGCTGCTTGCGATGGAATTTTACATGATAGTTTTCCGCAGCCCGCAAAGTTGCGCAATACTGGCGTCCATAGACGATGGTTTCTATTATCCAAAGATAGCGTTTAATTTTTCTCGCAGCGGTGTCCTGACATACGACAATGTAACGCGAACCAACGGTTTCCATCCGCTCTGGGAGGCTTTTTTGATACCCATTTTCGGGGTCGCGAAAAACCCGAACACTGCATTAAAGGTCGTTTATGTTCTCATTTCAGTTATCATATTCGCTTGCGCCTACATTTTCCTCAAAATTTTTCAGCAGTCAGGATTTTGTCCTGAGGCGATTTTGGTGTCGTTCGGAATCTTATTTTTGAACATGCGCACATTTACTCTCTGGTTCTCAATGCTTGAGTCACCGTTAGTGCTGCTTTTCCTGGCAATTCTTATTCTGGCTTACGCTGATGGTTTAGCTAATCGGCGAACGCTTTCGTTTGGTTTCCTTGCGGGACTTCTGTTTTTGGCGCGGACGGATAATGTATTTCTCGTCGCGACACTTTTTGTGGCGATGCTTCTCTTTACCAGCGAAAAGTCCATATCTTCGCGATTTAAACGAGCCATTGAGTTCGGCTTGGGGGCTTTTTTAGTTGCGTTGCCCTATCTGGCGTGGAATGTTTTGAATTTTGGCCACTTGTTGCCAGTTTCAGGTTTAAGAAAAATTCGCCCGGGAATAAATATCCCGACCAGGATATGGCTTACTATAAAAGGTTTCCTTGATTACTGGAACTTCAGATTGTCCTACTTTCTCGGTTTAGGGCGCGGAGTTATCTTGGTAATTGAGTTGGTCGTTTTTGTTATCCTTGCGTTGATTCTGATATGGCTCTTTTCCAAAAGAAAAGCTTCCGCAACATCTTTTGTGGCTAAGAAGTTCGCTCCTTTCTGGGTGGCTGCGGGCGTTCACTATGTTTTTATAGCTTCTTTCATGTCCAAGGAAGCGGTAGGGTCGTTTTGGTATCTTGTGCCCGAGATTGTTACGGTCTCGTTTTTTGTGGGTGCCATTGTTAGCGACTTTATAGGCGCCGTCGGGAAGGTTCTGGGCAAATTAATAAGATTCGCAATTTTAACTTTGGTTGTCGTTTTGGTCTTTGCTCAGTTGGCTGGTTACATACACTATTTGAAGAAGCGAAATTTCGTCGCAGAAAAAATTTATCTTGCCGATTTTATAAGAAAAAACTTTCCCGAGGATGCGCTGTTTACGATGTATGATTCGGGTATTGTAAGCTTTTTTTCGCAAAGGAATTTTATTTCTGCCAATGGTCTCGCGGGCGATTATGAGCTTGCTCGTCTGGCTGCAACTAAAGATGCGTTCTCGCGCATAATAAAGCGTTACGGCGTCGACTATGTGGCTCTCGTTCTGCCTGATAGCGTGGTGAAACTTTACTCCGATAAATTCATCTACCAGTCAAAGCCGGTTGTTTACGCAACGATTCTCCGTGCGCGCTATGTTCTTCTTCGCGCCGAGGATTTTGAGCAGGAGATGTTAACAAAGAACAAATAATGTAATTGATACGGGATGTTTATTAAGTAAATTGTTAAATAATGAGAAAATATGCAGTATTAACAATGGATGTCGTCGGGTCCCGCGGGTTTGAGTCAGCAAGGTTGCTTAGCGTTCTTCATCGCTGTATCGACGATGTAAACGACAAGTTCAGCCGTGATGTTGCCGTGAGGTTTTCGATAGTTCTGGGCGACACCATTCAGGGGGTTTGCAGCCGAGTGCGCCGCGCATACGATATATTTCAATGGTTTGAGGAATTGTTGTGGCTTGAGGGCAAAAGCATTCTTAGGAAACCTGTTTATGTGCGTTGTGGTATGGGTATCGGAGGTATCGTGGATATTTCCCGACCCGCTGGCGAACAAACGGGCGAGGCTTTTAGTTTTGCTTCCGAAGCGTTGGACAAGATAAAAAGGTGTAAAGATTCGAGTTGCGTAAGTATCGTGGCTTCTAACAGGGAATTGTCTGAACTCATATCCGCTGCTTTCGGAATTGCTCAGGCTCTTAAGAACGGGTGGTCAAAAAGGATGCGCGAGGTGATTCTTCTTGCTCGCGAGGCAAAGAGTCAAACGCAGGTGGCAAACAAACTTGGTCTTACGCGGAGCGATGTCAAAAAAATTCTCATTAGAGCAGGATATAAAAGACTTCGAGAGTTCGAGAGGCAGGTAGCAAGAATACTTCCGTTGATATGAACCAATTAATAATTTATACATCGGGCATTTCGTTGTGCGCGTTGGTTGGCATTTTCATCCAGATGTTCCTTAAAGTTGTGTTCGGCTACAGCTCCCCGAAAATATCGGTCTGGATAGGGATTCTCGAACGAATGGTGATTTTTATCGTCATAGTGTTATCGGGCAATTTTAGCATAGTGGGCTGGGTGCTGGGCGCTAAATCTGTCGCTCGGTTTGCGAGGGGCAAGAGTGAATCTGAAGTCGAGGTTTACTTTGTTGGCACGCTGCTTTCGCTTTTATTTGGGCTATCTATAGCTATCGCTGCACGGGCAATGATGGAAAACTGTTTGCTATAAAAATGCGTGGGCTCACGAAAAGAACTCCCGCCTTACTACTTCAACTTTGAATCCTGGACAAATTTTTGGTGCAAAATTGTTGTGACCAAAGATATTTTCGAGCGGAATGCCAAATTTTATTCTAAGCGCAGCAACCAGTGCTTTGAGTGACTCGAGCTGGTTTTCAGTGAACCACATTTCTGGCTGTCCGATGAATTTAGGGTTTCCTATCAAACATATTCCTACTGAGTCAGCATTATGTCCCTTAGTGTGGGCTCCCTCGCGCCACCATGGCCGTCCAATCTCTATAAGACCATCATCGGAAGCATTATATTGGCCTTCTTTGCGGAAACCGTTGAGGATGACATAATGGTAACCAATATCGGAGAAACCGCGCATTTTATGCCACTCGCGAATTGTTCTGACATCGCCAAAATCGCTGGCGCTACAATGAATTATAATGCGTTTTATTTGGCGGGTGTGTTTCGGGTTCATAAGTTGTATATAAATTCTTTTTTTGAAATATCAATACTTTAAGACCTCGTTACATCCCACTTAACCACAAATTGCGACTTCCAGACAGTTTTCACTTGACCATCGGGGAAGGATAATTCTATGTCAGCGGCGTAGGACTGCGGTGTTAACGCTGTGTCATCGGGAGTGAGAGCGAGTAGCATTTTGCCGTTTGATGGATTTATAATGATGAGGTCCTTGGTGAGAATAACTTCTTCAGAAACTTCATTTTTCCTTGCCGTGAATTTTGCGGTCGAATTTAGGATCATAATTAGTCTCCTCCCCAAAATTTTTTTCTGAAACCGCGATTTTTCTCAAAAAATCTTGACAAATCGGATTTCGTCCATAGACTTGCGCAAAATTTTTTGGGTTAGGTATGATAAAGCTCAGAAAAGAGCGAGATAACTCGGACCTGAGAAAGACCATAGTATATTCCACCGCCTCGGGGATACTCGCGAGCATCTACACGAACCTTGGCGGTGGTACTTTTTTGGTCAAGTATGTGCTTGAGCTGGGGGCAAAGCCCTTTCATCTGGGGCTTATGACCTCAATAGTACAGCTGTCTCAAGTTTTCCAGGCACTGGGTGTGTTCGTTCTACAGATTTTCAAGAGCCGAAAGAAATCCGTGATGTGGATAATCGGTCTTTCTCGGACGGCGCCGTTTCTTTTTGGAATGTTGCCGTTTCTTTTGCCAAAGCCTGCGGCTTTATTTGTGGCACTGTTTATTCTTGCAATAACTACCGCTACTCAGGCGTCGGCGGCGAACATCTGGACAGGATGGATAGCTGACATGATTCCACTAAGGATTCGCGGCAGGTTCTTCTCGATGAGAAACCGCTATCTAATGCTTGCAGGGATGATCGTGGGATACATTTTCAGCACATTCTATGACCTTTTCGACCCCAATGGCGGCGCTATAGCCGAAAGAATAAAAGCATGGCTTGGCAATCCTTCGTTTCTTGCTCCTGAGAATAGGTTTTATGCGCTGGCGATTATATTTTTCGTTGCCGGGCTTGTGAACATACTTTGGCTTTTCGTAATAAAGCACCAGCCAGATTCCCCGCCAGTTAACAATAAACATCCATTCTTCAGGACACTAAAGGAACCTCTCCGGGATAGCAATTTCCGCAGATTAGCACTTTATTCGATATGGTGGATGTTCGCTGTTGGTATAGCCTCGCCTTTCTGGGCACCGTTTATGATGCGAACGCTTAGGATGTCTCTTCTTGAGATCCAAGTTTACGGCACTGTAAGCGCTATAACATCGTTTTTCACGCTGCGTTTCTGGGGGCATTTTATCGACAGGTTCGGCAACAAAACTGCGATGAGGCTCGCGATAATTTTCGGTGGTATAAATCCGCTTGTATGGCTTTTTGCTACCCCCAAGAATTACTGGATGCTTTTTGTTGAGGCTGCCTCTTCAGGGTTCATGTGGGCGGGGGCTAATATAGTTGCTCAAAACTTCGTGCTCGCTATCGCTCCTGAGGAGAAAAAGCAGGTTTATTCGGGCGTTTTTGCGGCTATCTCGGGACTTGCAATGACGACATCCGCCTTTCTTTCGGGCGTTTTCTTGCCCAAGCCAATGAACTTTTTCGGATATCATCTGTATCCAGAGCAGGTTTTGTTTCTTATAACAGGTTTGGCGCGCTGGTCAGCTCAGATACCGTTAAGCTGGGTTTACGAGGCAAGAGCATTGCCTCTCGGTGTCGCGCTTTACAAAGTAACCCGTGGACCAAAAAGACTAAGGTGGCTTAACATAATAATGTATCGCGTGTTCAAAAACTCCATAGAAAACCACATAAACGGAAACGGGAATTCTCAGGGAAACTCACAGTGAGTGTGGTAAATCATATTACGCAGTGTTTATAGCCTTGACATTACCAGCCGATGAAACTTTTATTCTTCTTGCAACCTTAATTTTACAATGACTAAAGAGCGAAAAATCCTTATTTTGGCGCTTGTGCTGGGGTTGCTGATTCGCTTTGCGGCGCTATGGCTTCTTGATGCGAAGAATTTTTTATACAACGACGAGAGATTTTACTTTCAGCTCGCAAAGTCGCTGTCGGCAGGGATGGGGCTTTTTATAGTGAATCACTTTACCGCAAGGGTGACGCCCATGTACCCACTTTTCCTTTCTATTCCTCTTCACTTTTGCTGGAGTTTGACTTGCGCAAGAGTTTTTCAGATTTTTTTCATTTTGCCGGGTGTGCTGCTTATTTACAGGCTTTCCAAAGTTATTTTCCATAGCGAGAAAGTAGCGGCTTGGACGGCGCTCGTTTATTCTGTGTATCCGCCTATAGTTTACATTTCCTTGCTTCTTTATCCGCAATTCATTTTATCGCTGATAATTCTTCTGGTGCTCAACTTGGTTATTGACGCTTATCGCACGCACCGCGAGAATTTTTGGCAGTACTTACTTTTTGGGATTATCTTCGGCGTTGGAGTTCTCACAGTGCCCACATTCATTGCTTTTTTTATTGTTTCATTTGCGTTTCTTTTTTTCAGGGTTGCAAACCGGGCGAAGTTTGCTTTGTGGGTCGTTCTGGGATTTTTGCTCGTCTGGGGTCCATGGGTTGTAAGAAATTACAACAGATTCGGTGTTTTCATTCCGTTATCAACGGGTGGCGGGGAAGTGCTTGTCGCTGCTAATCATCCTGATGCGACACCGTCGTCATATGTTCCGTTGTCAAGCAAGCCGTGGATAAATGAGATGGGTAAATATTTACGAATGGGCGAGATAGAGCGCAATCGTGAATTGAGCAGGCTTGGTTTCAGCTATCTTTTTGAAAGGAAGCTTTTCGGGATACCGTTTATTCTCGCGAAGTTCGCCAACTTTTTTCGTCCCTATCCAAAACCCATAACAGAGGTTAGCATGCCCGATTGGCTTTACAAATTAATCTACGCTTTATGCTGGGTTCCGGTTTTTATTTTTGGCGTTCTGGGTATTTTCCGTATGCGCAAAAGTCGTGAGGTGATTTTGATTCTTAGCTGCATAATTGTTTTTGCGTTTATTTATGCGATATATCTTACCCGCGTTCGTTACCGCATACCCATTGAGCCCATTTTCCTTGTGTTTGCTGTGGGTTGGCTGCTGGAAAGGTTTGGAGTGGTCAAACTTAGCGAAGCAATTTAAACTCTCCTCAGCCAGAGCCGTATTTCGACATCCTCAAGCCCAGATGGTGATGGTGAGTAGATCATGAGATTGCTTTCGGGATATCTACGAACAAAGATGGACGGATTTCCAGTAGCTGTAGCCTCGCTTCGGGCAAATCGTTCGCCCGATTTAACAGTGAGCTTGTAAAGTTTTCCGCTGAAACTGTCCGCAAAATAGATGTCAGCGTCTGAGGTGGGCGCAACCCTGGTCTCTATTTCTATTCGTATGAGATACAAGTCGCTGGGGAAACTTAATGTTTTTGCTGGAGCGTTTGTCGGGAGTTCGTTTTCGTCGATGGTTGTTGTTGGGAATAAGCCTGCGACGAACGAACATGGGGTTACAATGTAGTCGCACGAACTTGTCTTTTCACATGACGAAGATATGGATTCGCAGAATTCTTCGAGTTCGGATGTCAGGTCAATTTCGATGTCAAATTTGTCTGTGGGCGTGGATGTTCCTGCGCTGTTTTGTGCCCAGATTTTGAAGCTAAGGACGACATTCTCAAAAGGTTTGCTCTCAAGGTCCGCAAAGCGTAGCTCATTGGGAAGCAGACATTCGGGTGTATAACCCGCGTAAAGTGTTCGGCTGTTCTCGTCCACCGTTATTTGTTCACCGGTATGATGGTATTCCCCTCGCACGATGTAAATGGTCCCCGGAGCCTGAGCGTCCCACTTTATGTGCACGCATTGAGTGGTGATTTTTATCGTCACATTCTGCGGGGTTTGAGGTGGGTCTGCCTCGAGGTTTGTTATGCGCGTTTCGTGGTCGTCAAGCGTTGAAGTTATGTCATCGGTAGGGTGGAATCTTCCCTGAAAGTGTTCCAGCGGTGTCCATGTTGTGTCCTGCGGAGAATCCTTATAATATATATCATAAACACCCGCATCGAGCAGTGCCGAATATACGCCGTCGCCGTGGTCGGTAAAATCGGTGCCCTGCGTGTATGGGTCGCCACCTTCAGGGACAGCGCGCAATGCATGCCCCGTTTCGAGCCTTATTAACATCAACCTTTTAGCCATAATAGCGCTCCTTGTTTAAAGTTAAGATTTTAATTTGGATATGATTTATTGGCTTTCGTTTTTACATTTGGGGTCTATTCCACCCAAGGTTCCGTATCCGATTCGTCAGCCTCGGGGATTGCGGGAGGTTCATCGGTTATGAAGACCGCCTCAACTGGTCCATAACCTTGCGGAACATCGTCAAGGAACCATTCGCGCCATCTGCCGTACGGGACCACTTTGTATCCATTTCCTGGTTCCCCAGGGATTACGAGGCGCAATGTGTGGTTTTCGGGGTCGTCATACCAGAAATTGATAATTTTGCGAATGGCTGCCATTCCGTCGCCATCAAGGAAGTCGAATCGAAGCCGTATTAGTTGCTGCATGGTGTCACCGCTAAAGACAGGTTCGGGCGGATAATAGGTAACGCCGCACTCAGGAAGGTTAACCTCACCGACTTTAACATTGTTTACGAACAGTATAAATTTGCTCGTAAGGCTTGGAAATAAAAGCTGGTTTTCGTTTAAGATCTGAGCCATTTATAACCTCCGTTTATGCTACTTTATCATCTCCGCCCACGAAAATGTTGCATTAATGCTTGCGCTGTCTTGTTTTTGCGCGTTGATGTGAATATTTCTTAGTTTTATGGCAAGCGATGAGGCAGTCATGAATACCGCCTCAGCCAGTTCCTTGGTGAGAGTTAATCTGTCGGAAACATCTGTTTTGGGAGTGAATATAATCTCTATGCTAACGGTTGCCGCGATGGTCGCCACTTCCTCTGAGACAGGGTTATTTTCTATCCTTACGATTTTCAACAAGGCTGCTGGAAGTTGCGCCGCCGGGACTGGGTAGTCACCCACAAACACGGAACGAAGCGCGGGAACTAAAATTGATTGCTCTCTTAATTTTTGTAGAATCGTGTTTATCATTTTCACCTCACTATCTCAGGACCTTTACTTATTTTTTCGGCAATAACGGAAAGGGCGCGTTGCAGTTCGCGCTCGAATTTGGTTTCGTAGTAGATGGCTTTAAGGTAGAAGATGTCGCCGCGGCGGGTTGAGTTTTCGCGCATAATGAGCGCAAGATTCAGAAGAACCCCAGAATTTTTGAGCAAACCCACATTATCAATAAGGGAGAGTGGGTCGTCCAAGTGGGAAAATCTGTAGTTTATTCGCTCGGCAATAATGTTTTTGACTTCCTCGTGGCGATAATAGTCACCTATTTGCATCAGCAGTTCTTTGTCGTATGTCAGAAGGTCGTCCGGGGAGTATAGTGTTATTTCGTCCCAGTTCATGGTATTTCTCCTTTTGGTTTTTGGTTGACATAGTGCGAAAAATATGCTTAATTGATTAAACAGTAGGGTTGTTTGATTAATTACGTTGAACAAATAGTAGGGTTGTTTGATTAATTGGTTATGCCAGCTAATATTGTACATATGCTTATTGCTGAAGAAGCGACCAGAATTCTAATTTCTATTTTAAAAGAGAAAAGAAATAATTTACCAGGAAGTTATGGAAATATTGCCTCGTTTTTGTCAAATAGAAATTATGTCAAATTTCTAAAAACAGGCTCGATTCTTCCTGATATTCCCGCATATAGCCTTAAATATCAGAAGAAAA
>JAGGRZ010000149.1 GCA_021159335.1 bacterium | reverse complement strand
TAATTAACTTAGATTAAGGAGGTTAGAATGCATAAGAAACTTTTCATTCCGGGACCAACAGAAGTAAGAAAGGATGTTTTGGAGAAATTGTCCACCCCGCAAATAGGACATCGCTCAAAGGAATTTTCGCAGCTTTACGATTCGATAGTGTCCAAACTGAAGAAAGTTCTCGAAACGGAGAACAAGATAATCCTTTCAACAAGCTCTGGCACAGGTCTCATGGAGGCAGCGGTTCGGAATTTCTCCGATAAGCGAATACTTTCGACCCAGTGCGGCGCGTTTTCGGAAAGGTGGGGTAAGATAGCCGAAGCCAACGGCAAAGAGCTGGATGTTATAAGCGTTGATTGGGGTAAGCACATTCCCACCGAGGAGATCGACAAAGCACTGGCTACCGGGAAATACGATTGCCTTCTTTACACGCACAATGAGACCTCAACGGGTGTTATGAACCCGATAGAGGAAGTAGCAGAGGTTATGAAGAAGTATCCGGATGTTATCTGGTGCGTCGATGCTGTCAGTTCCATGGGGGGATATTATTACAAAATCGATGAGCTGGGTGTTGACTTTATCCTTGCGAGTTCGCAGAAGTGCTGGGCACTGCCCGCTGGTTTGGCTATCGGAGTTGTCAGCGAGAAGGCACTTGAAAAGGCAAAAACTGTCAAAAACAGAGGTTATTACTTCGACATGATGGTGTTTATGAAGTATGATGAGCGACATCAAACGCCCACTACGCCAGCTATACCTCATCTTTTTGCGCTCGACTACCAGCTCGACAGAATCCTTGAGGAGGGAATGGAAAATCGTCAAAACCGCCACATAGAAATGGCAAAGATAGTCAGAGCGTGGGCGAAAGAATACTTCGACCTGTTCCCCGAACCAGGCTACGAATCAATAACTCTCACGACTATCAAAAATACGAGAGGAATATCAGTGGCGGAACTTAACGAGGAACTTGGTAAACGCGGAAAAATGCTTTCGAATGGCTATGGCAAGCTTAAAGAGCAAACTTTCCGCATTGCCCACATGGGCGATTTGACGAAGGAGGATATTGAGGAGTTGTTAAACGACATTAACCAAATACTGGAGCTGTAAAATGGCAGGTGCAAAAAGAACAGGTGATTCTGTAAGAGACAGGATGTTCAGGGCAGCCATAGAACTTTTCGCGAAAAAAGGCTACCCGGGCACAACAATAAGAGATATCGTCCAGAAGGCTGATGTAACCCAGCCGATGGTCTACTACTACTTTGGGAACAAGGAACAGTTATTCATAACATGCATACGGGAGATTAACAGACGCATAAACGCAGCTTACGAAAATCTTGACCCCGAAAAGCCATTCAAGAGTTTCATGCGGGACTTCATGAAAGCCAACAGCGACGCTTTCGACGGGATACCTGAAGCGATGTTTCTTATAGCGCGGCTCGCTTTCTCACCCGATGAGTTCCCCGAGATCCCGGAAATGAAAGAGATAATAAGGAAACCGCTCCTTACACTTATGAAAGCATTCGACAACGCCAAAAAGAGAGCAGAGATAACTACTAAGATATCGTCGTGGCAGTTTGCACCAATGGTTTTTGGTGGATTCGCCTTCACAGCTATATCGGAGCACTTAAGGGATAGGTTTGAAATTCCAGTTAGTCGAAGGGCAAAGCCAAAAACTGAAGACTTAGCGAAAGTGTTCATAGAAGGTGTAGTTAAAAAATAAGGAGGTAATATGGCAAAAATATTGGTCTGTGACAAGATATCACCAACCGCTATAGAGCGGATGAAAGCTCTCGGGCATGAGGTAGTGGTGAAGACCGGCATGACGCCCGAAGAGCTTATAGAGACAGTTCCGCCTTTTGAGGCGATGATAGTTCGCAGCGCGACCAAGGTAAGAGTCCCCGTTATCGACGCTGCTAAAAACCTTAAGGTTATAATCCGTGGTGGCGTCGGGATCGACAATATAGATGTTGATTATGCGCGTTCCAAAGGCATCGAGGTGAGAAATACTCCCGCTGCATCCTCTCCTTCGGTGGCAGAACTCGCATTGGGGCACATGTTCTCAGTCTATCGCTTCATAGCGGCATCGACATGGCGGATGAGGCAGGGTGAGGACTTTAAGAAAATCAAAAAGGAAAGTCAGGGCAGAGAACTGGCAGGGAAGACGCTCGGGATAATCGGCATAGGAAGAATAGGCAAAGAGCTTGCTAAAAGAGCATTAGCGCTTGGAATGAAGGTTATCGCTTACGATGCCTATGTTACCGATCCGGGTATTGAAGGTGTCACCATGGTTTCTTTCGACGAGCTTTTGAGCCAGGCAGACATTATAAGTCTTCATGTTCCCAAAACCGATAAACCCATAATAGGCCGTGAGGAATTCGCGAAGATGAAGGATGGCGCGGTTATAATTAATACTGCAAGAGGTGGAGTTGTTGACGAGGATGCGTTGCTTGAGGCACTCGATTCAGGCAAGCTTTATGGAGCTGCTATAGATGTTTTCGTCGGCGAACCTAATCCCAAGCCGGAGCTTGTTAATCACCCGAAGGTGTCCGTAACACCTCATCTTGGCGCATCCACAAACGAAGCCCAGGAACGAATCGGCGAAGAGATAATAAAAATTCTAAACGAGGTTTTCGGAAGCTAAGT